>JAQWSU010000052.1 GCA_029243025.1 Pirellulaceae bacterium
TGTAGCAAACGTGTAGCAAACGTGTAGCAAACGTGTAGCAAACGTGTAGCAAACGTGTAGCAAACGTGTAGCAAACGTGTAGCAAACGTGTAGCAAACGTGTAGCAAACGTGTAGCAATGGTCTCTGGAACACCCATCACAGCGGGCTTGAACGCCGGGACGCTCCCAACTGCTCAGAGTTTTCTTCGATAAACATCGATAAACATCGATAAACATCAATAAACATCAATAAACTTCGCGAACCGGTTGCCAGATATTCTCCGCCTCTGCATAGCTGGCAGCGTAATTGGGGTGACCTTTCAGAACTGGCAAGTAGGAGCATGATGTGCGTGTTGGCTTCGGCCGGAAGGTATCCGCACCACTTAGCGAGCAAAGGCCTTTTCTTGCATTGCCGGAAGAGATACCCCACAAGCTTCGAACGCAGGAAGAGTTCAAAACTGCCGCAGATCGCCTATCGGCATCGCAAGCTGCGGCAGCATTCCGCAAAATCCCAGTCCTTTTCTTCTCATGTCGCGGTTGACTTCAGTACGATACATTTGTACAGTATCGAGCAACCTTGGACTTCACCATGACATCCACTCCAGATCCTCTGCCGTCCGCTGCTTCCAATGCGCAAATTGTGCACGCCCTGCAGCAGCAAGTTAGCGGTGTTCGACACGATTTTTCGGCGGATGATTCAGAGCGAATCTCAAGCGGCTGCGTTGCCCTAGACAGACAACTTCCTCAGCAAGGTTTTCGGCAAGGCAGTCTAATTGAGTGGCTATCGGACCAGCCAGGAAGCGGTGCAGAGCTTTTATCGCTGCTGGCAGCGAGGCAAGCGTTGCAGCAGGGTGGTGCGATGGTGGTATTAGACCAAGCCAAGTTATTCTATCCTCCTGCAGCCGCCGCCTGGGGGATCGATTTGGACAAGCTGATTTTAATTCATACGACACAATCGCAAGATACCCACTGGGCACTCGACCAAGCTCTACGCTGTCGTGGAGTGGCCGTTGTCTGGAGCTGGCTAGGGCAGCTCGACAATCGCTGGTTTCGCCGCTTTCAATTGGCAGCGGAAAGCAGTGGCTGCCTAGGCTTGCTCCTGCGATCATCTCGGGCGCGAGATCGTCCAACTTGGTCCGATTTGCAATTGCAAGTTAGACCGCAATATTGTCAAGCGGGACGTCGCTTCCAATTGGAGTTGGTGCGTTGTCGAGGGCAGGGTAGCCCATTTGTCATGGAACTGGAAATGAATGAGTTGACCGGTGAATTACGAGAGGTCAAATCAAACAGCCATGAAACGAGTGCTTTGCATCTGGCTACCCAATTGGCCCATCCAACGACTTGTCGTCGCTCGACCCGAGCTTAGGAAAAACGCGATTGTCCTCTACTCGCGTGATTCGCGTCGTGGCCAATGCGTCGTATTTTGCTCCAAGCTGGCGAAACAGATCGGCGTTCGTGTTGGCATGCCTTTGGCCGAAGTTACGACGTTAACGCGGCATCACAGAAATTCTCCGAACCGTCACAGAGGATCGGCAACAGACCCAAATACAAACTTCGCAAGTGATTCAATCGCAACCTCTAGATCAGCTAACCACTGGCAACTGACTCTCGAAGCTCATGACTCTCAAACCGATCTCCAGATACTTCAACAACTGGCCCAGTGGTGCGAGCAATTCAGTCCAATCGTGGGACTGGATCCTGCCCAATCACCCACCGGATTGCTATTGGATGTGACTGGTATCGGTCATCTGTTTGGAGGTGATCAAGCACTTGCCGAGCGAGTCGTGCTTTCGCTGCGCGGACAAGGCTATTGGCCTCGAGTGGCGATCGCGAGCACCGTTGGGGCAGCTTGGGGGTTAGCCCACTATGGACGAGAACCATCCAGCACTATCTCCCCCCATCGCGATGCTGACATCAACAATGGTAGCAGTTCGAATGACGCGAATGCTCCCATCGCTCTGCCAACTCCCCAAGTGGTCTCAACCCGAAAAACCTCCGAAGCGATCGCCCCCTTGTCAATTGCAGCGTTGCGAATTTCGCAGACGTCAATTGAATTACTTCATCGATTAGGCGTCGACCGTATCGAACAATTGCTAACACTGCCACGAGATGAATTAGCGGCTCGCCTGGGCGACGAGGTCACCACGCGACTCGATCAAGCTTTGGGGAACAGCGATGAAATCATTTTGGCCCACCAACCACCTACTGATTTCCAAACGGAATGGGCACTGGAGCATCCAACCGATCAACAACAGGTACTCTTGCAGGCGATCAAACACTTGACGCACCATTTGGCCCACCTATTACAAGCTCAAAATCAAGGCGCATTGCAAATCAATTGCACTTTTCATATGGGGGCTAAGTTCATCACGATTACGGCTGGTCTTTTTCGACCGACAGCTGTTGCGGACCATTTATTTCAACTACTAAGCATGCAACTCGAATCGTGTCAGTTGCCGGGTTCGGTGAGCAAGATCGTGTTGGCAGCAATTCATACCGCACGTTTGATTTATGAACAGCAAGCACTTTGGCAGGATGACAACCACGAACAACCGCACGTTTTAGCCGAGCTGATTGACCGTTTGAGCAGTCGACTTGGGCCTGCGACAATCCTGGCCGCACGTTTGCGTTCCAGTGCATTGCCAGAAGAAGGCTACGCTTTGATTCCTTTGACGGGCCCCGGGGCTTCGCTAGCGAGATTAAATTCAGCAGCCGGAAAGCGAGCTCCATTCCAGGCTGGACACCGGCCCTTGCAACTCTTACATCCGCCCCAACCTCTGAACGTTGTCAGTGTGACTCCGAATGGCCCCCCGACCTACTTTGATCATGCAGGCAAACGCCAGCAAGTCGGCCGTCATTGGGGCCCCGAGCGAATTGAGACAGCCTGGTGGCAAGGGAGCTGTATTCGACGTGACTACTATCGAGTCGAATGTGAATCGGGCTGTCGCTTTTGGATTTTCCGACAACTGAACGATCAATCTTGGCACTTGCACGGAAGGTTTTGAGCTCCTTAACAGACTCCATCATGTACGTCGAACTCCACTGCAAATCAAACTTTTCGTTTCTCGAAGGCGCTTCTCATGCAGATGAGTTGATTGCTCGCGCCAAACGACTTGGATATGCCAGCATGGCAATCACCGATCGAAATAGTTTGTCGGGAATTGTACGAGCCCACGCCGCTGCCAAAGAACATCAACTTCCTTTGATTATTGGTGCCGAGATTGCACTTCAAGATGCGACATCGGTCGTTGTCTGGGTGACCAATCGTCAAGCCTATGGCCAACTTACGCAACTCCTCACTTGCGGATTGCGTCGAGCCCCCAAAGGCGAATGCTGGCTCACGCGAAACGATCTTGCCGAACACGCCAAGGGACTGCTCGCAGGAATTCTGCCGAACCCATCCAACTCACTCCAACTCAATGAGGATTGCCAGGTATACCGGGATATTTTTGCGGATCGCTTGTATTTATTGGCCGAATTCCACGCAAGCGTTGACGACCAACAGCGACTCCACTCGCTTGTTGATCTTTCTGACCGTACTCACATCCCTTTGTTATCGGCCGGCGATGTCCATTACCATTCGCCGGCGAGACTCCCTCTTCACGACGTACTAACCGCCATCCGGCATGGCACAACCGTCGATGAAGCGGGCGACTTACTCTTTCCCAATGCTGAACGTCACCTGAAATCACTCGACGATCTCACAACCAGATTTTCTGCAATTCCTGCTGCGATGAACCGCACGCTTGAGGTCGCGGATCGCTGCCACTTTTCCTTGGATGAGCTGCGTTATGAGTACCCCGAGGAACTCGCACCCCAAGGTCTGACACCCCTTCAATATCTGACGCAATTAACTTGGGAGGGTGCCAGACGTCGCTATCCCAACGGCATTCCCACCAACGTCCGCCAACTGCTCCATCACGAATTACAGCTAATTGGCGAATTGCAATACGAAGCCTACTTCCTGACCGTATGGGATCTCGTCCGCTTTGCTCGTCAGCAAGGCATTCTTTGTCAAGGACGAGGCTCGGCAGCGAATTCGGCAGTCTGCTTCTGCTTAAATGTAACGGCCGTGGATCCAGCGCATGCCAACCTCTTGTTTGAACGCTTCGTAAGCCGCGAACGCAATGAAGCTCCCGATATCGACGTCGATTTCGAGCATGAGCGGCGCGAAGAAGTCATTCAATATCTGTATCAAAAATATGGACGCGACCGTGCTGGGCTTGCTGCAGAAGTCATTACCTACCGCAGCCGCTCCGCCATTCGCGATGTAGGAAAAGCCCTGGGGTTATCCCTCGACCGAGTTGACGCCCTGGCAAAACAAGTCGACGGGTACACTCAAGACGCTGATTTTGAAACACGCTGTCGCCAGGTTGGAATCGATCCCACATCCGACCGCGGTCGGCAACTGGTGCACTTGGTCGACGAATTGATCGGCTTCCCTCGACACCTCTCTCAACACGTCGGCGGCATGGTAATGACGCGAGGTCCACTTTGCGAACTCGTCCCTATCGAAAATGCGGCAATGGCCAATCGCACTGTCATTTCTTGGGACAAGAACGATCTGGATACATTGGGGATTCTGAAAGTCGATTGCCTGGCGTTAGGCATGCTGACCGCCATCCGCAAAATGTTCCAAATGATCCAAAAGCATCATGACAGAGAGCTCAGCTTGGCGAATATACCACCCGCCGATCCCGACGTGTATGACATGATCTGTCGTGCTGAAACCATGGGCGTATTTCAAATTGAGAGTCGCGCTCAGATGAGTATGCTCCCGCGACTCCGCCCACGTTGTTACTACGACCTTGTTGTGGAAGTAGCCATCGTTCGACCGGGGCCTATTCAGGGACAAATGGTGCATCCTTATCTCCGCCGGCGCATGGGACTGGAACAAGCAACTTATCCGAACGCCGAAATCAAAGCGGTCTTACAAAAAACGTTGGGCGTACCAATCTTTCAAGAACAAGCCATGCGATTGGCGGTTGTCGCCGCAGGCTTTACACCTGGCGAAGCCGACCAACTGCGTCGTGCTATGGGAGCTTGGCGCAAATCGGGAGTCATTGACCAATTCCGACAGAAACTGCGTGAGGGCATGCTTCGTCGCGGTTTGTCGCAAACATTTGCCGAACAGGTCTTCCAACAAATTCGTGGTTTTGGCGAATATGGCTTCCCCGAATCTCACGCGGCCAGTTTTGCGTTACTGGTTTACGTATCCGCTTGGCTCAAACATCACTACCCGGCTGCCTTTACCGCTGCACTCATCAACAGCCAACCGATGGGATTCTATTCTCCATCGCAACTCGTGCGCGACCTGAAGCAAAGAGAGATTCAGGTACTGCCGATTGACATCAACCACAGTGAGTGGAACTGCACGTTGGAACCGAGCGAAGTCGCTATGAAATCTACCCGCCCCCTCGCTCTGCGACTCGGTATGCGATTGATCCGTGGATTCTCCCAGTCACACGCGGACGTGATTACCGATGTTCGCGGCGAACATCGCTTTCGCTCTCTCGACGACTTCGCCAAACGGACTCGTCTGAATCAATCCGTCATCGTCCGCCTTAGTCAAGCAGATTGCTTCGCCTCGCTGGGTCAAAATCGACGTAAGGCGCTGTGGGAAGCTCTTGGCCAGGAACGCTCCGCAAGCAATCTGCCTCTATTCCAAAATCTTCCCGCCGAAGACGATTCGCAGATTGAACTTCCTCCCATGGAATCCAGTGAAGACGTGTTCGCCGATTATGATAGTACGGGTTTGTCGTTAAAGGCACATCCGATGTCGTTCTATCGCAGTCAACTCGATCAGATATCGGTAACGGCTGCCGATCAACTCTACGCTCGCAAACACAATCAATGGACCCTTGTGGCGGGAATCGTCCTTCTTCGGCAACGCCCCAGCACTGCCAAGGGAATCACTTTTGTGACCCTTGAAGACGAAACCGGGGTGATGAATCTCGTCCTCCACCCACACATCTGGCAGAAGTTTTATCCGATCGCTCGTCGCAGTTCAGCCTGGCTCGCTCACGGACGCGTCGAAACCCGCCATTCTGTAATCCACTTGATTGTTCAACGGCTGGAAGATCTGGCACAACAACTTGCTCAGCTGCAACGCCATCCCGCGCCGGTACGCCTCTCGTCGCGAGATTTTCGTTGAACCATTGCATTCCGTCCTGATCGGGCTGCAAGCAGGCTAAAATCTCGATACAATGCGGGCTCTCACAGCCCCTCACCGTCCGACCCAGGAGACCAGCAACATGCAACTACCCGCAAAATACGTGATGCTGATCCTATTTGTGATTCAGCTCCATCCTTTCGCGTTTGCGGAAAATCCTGCTGGCCCAGCAACCGGATTATCAAACGCACTCCAACAGATCCAACAACTTGGGCCTCAGGGATCCGGCCACCGAGAAGCCATCTTGGCCTGGCAGCAAATCGCCAGCCGCCCAGCGTCGGATCTTCCAGCCATTCTTTCCGGCATGTCCGATGACAATCCCTTGGCCGATAACTGGATCCGCGCAGCAGTCGACGCGATCAGTGAACGCGTCCTCCAAGCCAACCAGGCCTATCCTGTCGCCGAACTGGAGGCATACCTCGAAGACCGATCACATGCCCCACGCAGTCGTCGGCTCGCCTACGAATGGATTGTGAGAGCGGACCCCGCGGCCCAATCACGCATCATTCCTAGTTTGATCGACGATCCAAGCTTGGAACTCCGGAGAGAGGCCGTATCGGCTCTGCAAACTCGAGCTGATCAGGCGAAGACCGATGGGAAGCAAGGTGCCGCCATCGCGATGTATCGCAGTTCGCTCGAAGCCGCTCGCGATGTCGACCAAATTGATACGGCTACCAAGCAATTACGTGAATTGGGCGAAACGGTCGATCTGCCGGAACATTTCGGATTCATCATGAACTGGCATCTCATCGCACCCTTTGATAACACCAATCAAGCTGGCTTTGACAAAGCGTATCCGCCGGAAAAAACCATCGATCTAGCGGGTAGCTATGAAGGAAAGGATGGCACAGTAACCTGGATCGAACACACCACCGAAGATGAATTCGGAAAAGTCAATCTGAATACTGCACTCGAAAAACACAAAGGCGCCATCGCCTACGCGGTCGCTATCTTTGAATCGGAAGACGCACGGCCAGTTGACCTTCGACTGGGCTGCATCAATGCCAACAAGATCTGGCTCAATGGCCAAGAACTCACCGCCAATGACGTCTACCACGCGGGTCAAGGCATCGATCAATATGTTGGCACGGGGCAATTAAAGGCAGGAAGAAACATAATTCTGCTTAAGATCTGTCAAAATGAGCAAACCGAATCATGGGCCCAAGATTGGGAATTTCAGCTCCGAGTTTGCGACCACCTAGGAACGGCTGTCCTTGCCACAGACCGCTAATTTCAATCCCTTCAGCCACGCGAATTCCTGTTCGACTACCTTCCTCCTTGCATCGACCGGGGTGAACTCATGTATCGCCAATCATTCTTTTTCGTCGCAGCCCTGATCACCGTCAGCCTTACCGGCGCGGACTGGACTCAATTTCGCGGATCAACCGCCAACAGCGTTGCTGATGCCGACACTCAGCTACCCTTAAAATGGACTGATTCCAAAAACATTGCCTGGCGGGCCGACCTACCCGGCCGCGGACCCTCGAGTCCGATCGTGGTCGACGGTCGGGTGATCGTGACCTGCTCGAGCGGTCAAAAGCAAGATCGACTTCATGTCGTCAGTTTTGACGCCACCAGTGGTGAGAAACAGTGGGAACGGCAATTCTGGGCCACCGGACGAACCCGTTCACATCCAAGCAGTGCCAATGCTGCACCTACTCCGGCCAGTGATGGCAAACACATTTTCGCCTTTTTCTCCTCAAACGATTTGGTCTGCCTGGATCTGGAAGGCAATTTAAAATGGTACCGCGGTCTTGCTTATGATTTCCCGAAAGCAGGAAACGACGTGGGCATGGCATCGTCGCCTGCAGTTGCCGGAGAGACGGTGGTGGTGCAAATTGAAAACCAAGGCGATTCCTTCGTCTCCGGAATTAACACGGCAACAGGCGAAACTCGCTGGCGCATCGCACGTCCCAATCGAGCCAACTGGTCATCCCCGGTGACCATGACCGATGCTGAAGGCAACCCACTCGTTCTGCTGAAATCGGACGACGGCCTCGACGCTCATCACCTCGAGACAGGTGAAAAGATGTGGAGCTTCACGGGTAGTGCAGGAGGGATCCCGTCGATTGTGACCGATGGTTCCCTCATCTACTTGCCCGCTGATGGCATGACGGTGCTCCAAGCGACCGGGGGAAAGAACGAACCCACGGTCGTCTGGACTTCGCCTCGCCTGCGTCCGGGTCCGGCGAGTCCCATTATTCACGGCGATCGAATATTTGCTGTGAATCGGTCGGGTGTTGTGACCTGTGCCAACCTTAAAGATGGAGAGGTTCAATGGCAATTAAGACTCAAGGGTAGCTTTTGGGCGACGCCGATCTTAGCCAACGGCTATCTTTACTGCATCAACGATGTCGGTTCCGCTCAGGTCGTTAGCCTGGGAGATAAAGGCGAACTTGTCGCAACGTCGGAATTCGACGACACGATCCAGGGTTCACCCGCCGTCGCGGATAATGCCATGTACGTTCGTAGCGACAAATTCCTCTGGAAAGTTTCCGACCAGTAAGGCTGTTAATGGCTGACTCGATTCGCATTCCCCTCGTCGACAGGGTCGTTGGCTCGATCCGCCCTCCCGGATCGAAAAGCATCACCAACCGAGCACTCGTCTGCGCGGCACTCGGTAGAGGCGAGTCCACCTTACGCGGTGCACTTGATAGTGATGACACGCGAGTCATGATCGACGGACTGAACCAACTCGGTATTCGAGTTACGAACGAAGCAGATCGGACCTTGCTTCGTGTGAAGGGATGTAACGGTCAAATCCCCGCGTCCTCCGCTGATCTGTTCGTGGGGAACAGCGGCACCACGATGCGTTTTTTGACGGCCCTCGTGACGCTCGGAAACGGCGACTTTCGCCTCGACGGAGTTACCCGAATGCGGGAACGTCCGATTCGAGATCTGTTAGACGCCTTACGCCCGCTGGGCGCTGATCTCAAAACGGAACTCACCGAAAACTGTCCACCCGTCAACGTCAAAGCATGCGGACTCACCGGCGGCACCACCTCGATTCGAGGTGACATTTCGAGTCAGTATTTGAGCGGTTTGCTGATGGCTGCCCCCTACGCAGGTAACGAAGTGCTCATTCACATCGACGGAGAGCTCGTCTCTCGCCCCTACGTCGATATGACCAGCCGTGTGATGGAGTCATTCGGCGTGTCAGTCAAAAACGAATCGTCCGCGTTGAGAATCTCTGCCGGGCAACGGTATCAAGGACTGGACTACCGCATTGAACCCGATGCATCCGCAGCCAGTTATTTTTGGGCTGCGGCAGCAGTAACGGGTGGTGATGTTACCGTGGAAGGTTTGACACCCGAAGCGATGCAAGGTGATGTGGCCTTCTGCCAATGCCTTGCCCAAATGGGCTGCTCGATCGAGGCCTTAGAGAACGGAATTCGTGTGCAAGGAGCAAAGCTGACCGGTATCGATATCAACATGAATGCCATTAGCGATACCGTGCAAACCCTGGCAGCGGTTGCCCTCTTCGCCAACGGGAAAACGCGGATTCGAGGCGTCGAACATAATCGCCACAAGGAAACCGACCGAATCCGAGACCTCGCAACGGAATTACGCAAACTGGGCGCGGAGGTGACCGAATTCGTCGACGGACTTGAAATCGTGCCACGCGATCTCCACGGGGCAGAGATCGACACCTACGACGATCATCGGATGGCAATGAGTCTCGCGATCGCCGGACTGCGGATCCCCAAGGTGGTGATCCGAGACCCCAGCTGTACGAGTAAAACCTACCCGCTCTTCTTCGATGATCTGCAGCAGCTGTGCAACAACTAGCTATAACGGGTGGATCGCTAAACCCGTACTCGAACGGATTCCAGCAACTCGTCTGCTCGTTGAAGTAACTTCACCCCTGAGTCACTCGTCTCGGTGAAGTGGCCGGCAGGATCACTGGCTTCAAATGCCCCACGACAGTGTCTGCATGCAACTGATCGTCCTAGGTACTCCACACGAACCTGAAGAGTTCGACCACACCTCGGACAGTCCTGGTAATAATAGGCACTCCTTGGCATATCTCGTATCTCCTTATTGTCGCTCGGTTAGGAAGCGGTCAAGGGACGTCAACATAACAAAGTCGCCTCCGAGGCTCAATAAAAGTTGACCCGATTCCCGAGATGTAAAGAGATTTTGGTGCAGAAAATACATATGGTACCCAAGAAGCGACTTCGGCAAAGCTGTTTTATTAACCGGCTGGAGACTGTTGTAGCTCCTCTAATGCCTTGTTATTCCAATGTTTCCGTTCATTCAATCTAACCGTCAAAACGAAGCGGGCAAAACAGGCATCTCAAGCTTTTGAGCCAACCAGCGCGGCCACCACAGACAACAAGGACGCAAGGCCACTCGCTCTGGTTCGCCGAGATTAAAAAGAACGAACAGAAAAGCGGCTCTAGGATCATTTTCCTAAACCTTAGCGGGCCAGGTGTTGCAAAAAGACAACGCCTACACCTGCTTCGGAGATCAGTCAGTCGACAAAAATCGGCTCATTTTCTTGAATCGTTGTGACAGGCGGCTGTTGGAGTTGATGGCTCTGTTCAGTTACTTGATTCGGCTTTCCCACTTCACCCGCGGCTGTTCGCCCTGTGGACAACCGTTTTCTACACGATTTTGGGGGGCTATGTCGGATAGGATTGCGCTCCTTCCCGCGAGCGTTATGCTGCTACAATGTCTTCGATCTTCATCAACACCCTTGTCCCACGACCATGCGACCGATCCCCGTCCTCATCCTGTTATTTTGGTTAGCGTCGATGGCTTGGCTGACCACGACAAAGCTGATCCCGCCGTTACGAACGGGCTCGCCTCCACGTTACGAGGACGTCTTGCCATCGGAGGCGGTGCAACTGCCGCCCGAGCGATGGTCGATCCGGCTGAATCAACGGGTGATTGGAGTGGCATTGAACCGAATCCGTCGAGATCCGGACGGCCGCGGGTCAATTTCCAGCAGCGTCACAATTCCGGAATTGTCGCTCCAAGACTTGGTCAACCAACAATTTGGTGGACTGAGTGCTTCGTTGCTAACCGGATTTGGGAGCGATTCGGCAGACGCACAACCACTCCGCTTCCACCTCGAGAATGAGATGTCGTTTGACCATTTTGGAGAGCTCACCGGATTCGACTGTTTGGTTGATGTGGCCGATTTGCAAGATTGTATAACGCTACGTGGAACGGTTCTTGATGACAAGCTGCAATTGGTAGCCTACCTGAAGTTACCCGACGCGAATTCGGATGAAGAGCCGGTGCCGAAAGTGGTTCACAAAGGTCAGATCAAGCTTCCACCCGACAGCCTATTGGCCGATTCGCTTTCCCCTCGCTCTCGCTTTGGTCAGTTACGTGTTGGGCAAACCTGGACGTTTCAATCCTACCGGCCGCTTACGCCGACCCACCCTCTTCAGTCGATCGAAGCGACGGTTGAATCCAGAGAGATGATTGAGTGGAATTCCGAGCAGATTCGTGCTTATCACGTCGTCTACCGTCGCCCAGTCGGCGTCATCTTGAACATTGACCAGACTCTTGGCCATGTCTGGGTTCGTTCCGATGGTCAAGTGCTGCGACAAAGCGTCCGCTGGGGTTCCTTGGAATTGACCTTCGAGCGACTCCCTTCATCCCCCGAAGAGGCGAGGAATTCTCCGGCAGTAGAGGAACGTACCGATGATTGAAATTAGGAGTGTGACAAAACGATACGATGACAAAACGGCTGTTAATGGCCTCACCCTTGACGTACCCCGGGGTGAAGTGTTCGCTTTTCTGGGCCCGAATGGAGCCGGCAAGACAACCACGATTAAAATGATGGTGGGTTTGCTGACACCGGACGAAGGCACAATTTCAATTGGGGGCCACCACACCGTCGCGGAGCCGCGACGGGCCGCAGCTCAAGTCGGGTACATCCCGGACCAACCCCATCTCTACGACAAACTAACGGGTCGGGAATTCTTGCATTTCATGGCGGGAATGTACGGCATGGAAGGCGACGATGCTTTACAGGAGATCGAGCATCAAATTCAGTTTTTCGATCTAACCAGCTTCGTCGATCTACTCTCGGAAACCTACTCCCACGGCATGAAACAGCGCCTCGTGCTTGCGGCTGCGATGGTGCATCGGCCCGACCTGCTTATCCTCGACGAACCAATGGTGGGCCTTGATCCGCAAAGCATGCGTTTAGTCAAAGACCTACTCAAGACCAAATCGCAACAAGGCGTCACGATCTTCATGTCGACGCACACTCTCACGCTCGCCGAAGAAATTGCCGATCGCATCGGAGTGATTCAACACGGAGAAATCCAATTCCTAGGCACCGTCAACGAATTGAAAGTCAAACGGAATCAAGAAGGGGCGTCACTTGAGGGAGTCTTCCTGGACTTAACTAGCGAAGCCCTCAGCGCCGACCGCACCGTTTAAATTCCCCACCTATTTTTGCTACGGCGCCACGCATGAAGACCCACCATTGCGAGATCCGTCCCAATCGCAGAACGGAGGCCGCACTATTCGGCAGACTGCGAAAACAACTGATGCTGGCCACCTTTCGGCAATTTCTACATGGTTCAAGGCTGAGAATCTTTTTGTTAGCCGTTCTGACGTTGACCTTTTGGCTTGGTATGTTCGTGCTATTCCATGAAGGTTTTGCCTTGCTTGAATCGGCAGTCGGGCACGAAGCAACGCTCGCCCGCACGGTTCACGCCGTCTACAACGTTTTCTTTTTGTCACTGTTATTTATGGTCGGCGTTTCCTCCGGCATTTTATATTACGGATCGGTTTACAAGAGCGAGGAAGTCAGCCTGCTGCTTACGACGCCGGCTCGAACATCACGGATTGCCATCTATAAATACCAGGAATCGATGCTACTCGCTTGCTGGGGATTCATTTTGATCGGCAGCCCACTGCTGGTTGCTTACGGCGTCGTGAATCAGGCTCCCTGGAATTACTATGCGTTACTGCTGCCTTTTTTACTCTCGTTCTCGGCAATCGCAGCAGGACTCGGAGTGATCGGCTGTACGATCCTGATCTATTTCGCACCCCGCTTGCGACTCCATGGCTTGGCGATTCTCATCACCGCGGCGGTCGCCATGATGTGCTACTTTGCCTGGGCAGCATTCAGCGGTCGCGACGACGACATCCTCAGCGTGCTTTGGCTGCAACAGATGCTCAACAAGTTCCAGCTTGCCGAACAGCGTGTGCTGCCAAGCTGGTGGTTAAGCACGGGACTGCTAGAGGCAGCTCACTCCACCCCGAAAGGAGCAATCGACTCGATCGGCTTACTCTGCGTATTGATTTCGAATGGCCTGCTGATCACATTGATCATCGGAGCACTCAGCGACAAACTGCTGCGCAAAAGCTTCGGAAGCCTCAGTGGAGGTCCACGGCAATCATTTGGCATTCAGCTCAAATGGCTCGATCGCCTGACACAACGCATCTTGAATCCACTTCCCGTGCCCATGCAACTGATCCTTCTAAAAGACTTACGGCTTTTCCGTCGCGACCCGTTGCAGTGGACCCAGTTCCTTCTCTTCTTCGGTTTGCTTTGCTTGTACTTCTTCTACGTCCGACGTTTCAACTATGGCACCGCTTTGACCGGATGGATGACGATGATCGGATTCATGAATCTGGCGGTCGTTGGCTTGATTCTCTCCACCTTCACGACGAGATTCGTATTCCCGATGATTAGCATGGAAGGCTTTCGCTTTTGGATTTTGGGCACACTGCCGATCAATCGGTCGACCATTTTGTGGAGCAAATTCCTTTTTGCGTCGGTTGTCTGCTGCCTCCCCTGTTCCGTACTCATTCTATTGAGCGACCTCGCATTGCAACTTTGGACGCGAACCCCATTGTCTGTCATCCTGCATCAAGTCTTATGTTTGTGTATGGGCTTCGGGCTCGCAGGCCTCTCTGTTGGACTAGGCGCCTATCTCCCCAATCTCCAGGAAGCCTCGCCCGCCAAGATTGCGGCCGGATTTGGCGGCACACTAACATTGGTCTTGAGTGCCATTTTGATTGTCACCGTGGTGATGCCACCCGCCATCGCCACCTACTTTTGGGTCACAGCAGAACAAGTTCGCTGGCAAACCATGGGCCTTGTAATTACGATGACCAGCTCAATCGCTGTCTCGGTTCTCTGCACGGTCATTCCGATGCGTCTCGGCTTTCGGGCTTTTCGCCAGATGGAAATGTGCTGATCATGGCAGACAAATGAGGATACTCCTACTTCAGAAACATTGCATCGTCAACGCAGTGATTTTCCTTTTGTCTTCTTCGTCCGCTTCTTCTTTGCCCCCTTCAAATCTGCTTGACTGCCTAACGCCGCTCAAAACCCTGATTTTGCGAGCAAGTCACCCCTTGCAATTCCGTGATCATGCAAAGCAGCCCGTTTCCCGTCTCAAAATATTCGAAACCGATTCTGTTCAGCACCGCCTTTGCATGCGATAAGACACTTAGATTTCATGCAGCCCTTGACGAAGGGCCGTCACCAAAAACCTCAATGAATTGAGAGAGGAAAAGTGAACCGCCATGATGCGACCCCAGCGGTTTCCTCGTGGAAAATGGGAGTTGTCTACTGGGTGTGAATCCTTGTGGCATGGGTATCCTATGTGGTTTTGCTCTATCCGCTTCTTCCTGCAGGACAGAGTTCGTTAAAAGGCTGCATACGGATAGGTGTTTTCGTTGTACCCGTGTTGCTCATTTTGCATCGCGACACAGTATCGCCCTGGAAGACGCTCGGATTCTGTGGAAATTGCCGAAAACGTATCGCCGTAGGCCTCTTCACCGGAATGCTCTGGATATCCATCACGACATCCCTTGACCTCTTTGTTTTGGGAAAGAAAATCACTTTGCCGCTAGCGACATTTCCAGCAATTGGGAACCTCGTGCTTACGATCGCAGCCGAAGAGGTCGCGTTTCGCTCGTATTTGCCTCAGGCGTTTAGTAAATGGGGAACAACGACCGCCATCTCGTTGTCGTCTCTTGCCTTTGTGAGTTTTCACGTCCCCGGATGGTATTTGCTGCAAATGATGCCGTCCGCATCGGCTGGGTTTTGGCATCTGCTACCCCCTTTATTCTTGGCACTCTACTAGGCCTTTTGTTTGTAAAACCCCGCAGTATCTGGGCCTGCATGATCGTCCACCTCGCGAACAACGTTGTGGCGTTCCTATTAACCTAAATAAGCCGACTAGCTGATTTCAATCAGATGCTACGCGTCTCTGGCTGCCGCAATCTTGGAGAGATCCTCTCGCTAGAGAGTCGATCGAATCACGTTAAAGCCAAGCAGAAAAATGCCGGCATCTACGATCAAATGACTGATCCAAGGCGCGGCAAGGCTGTTCGTGCGTTCATAAAGCCAAGCCCAAACAAATCCACCAACGGCCACTGATGCGGCAAGCAAATAGGTCAACGGTGACCACCAGCCAAAATACACTGCCAACACGATCACGTGATGAGCCATAAATCCAAGGCTTGAAACCAAAGCGGCAAACACAAAGGAACGAGTTTGTCGCAACTGACCAAAAACGAACCAACGCCAATAGTACTCCTCGAGAAATGAATGGCACACGGAGTAGAACATGGCCAGCCCAACAAAAGCACCAACCGATCCGATCCCAAAACCACTCACTTTTTCCTGGATCTGCAGTCGAGCTTCGTCAAACAATCCAAACCGAAGTAGGACAAGTTGATAAAACAAAAACATCGCCCCAACCACCAATAAGCCGAAGCCCATACCAAGAGCCAAACCGTCAGTCGACGGGATCCGCAGCTTAAACTTGCAGCGTTGCACGCAGACGAACCAGAAAACTGGAAAGCCAAACTGAACTGCCTTACCGATCGCATAGACCAACTGTTGAGCAGACCCAGAGTTTTCCCCAAGAGCAACGAAGTAGATCCAGGTCAGCACCGTGGGAAACACAATGGCAAACAGAAGGGCCAGCCGGTTCCGACGTAAAGGAGAATTTGTCACTCGATTTCCTCGATAGGTTATCTCGCCAACGATCTAATCCAACGCCAGGATGAGACGCATTAAGACACTATCTGCCCAGGCTCGCCTCCTAAGCCTCCTCCTACTCAAGAGCCCACTCCACGACCGTTCATTCCAACTTTCCTAGTCGTGATGCACACGGGCCGTTAAACCCGGCAACCTAGAGCCGCCTTACCGCCTGGGCAAGATCATCCGGCAAAGCAGTTTGCACCTCAGGTTTCGATACCAATGGTCGATCTGCCTTAAAGCAAGTCGCCTAGCATCCCATTAACGCCTTCATTTCCTCCCTGGAACCATCTATGCTGCCGCGTCGAATTCGAGACATGATCAAAGATACGTTTTTGAAGCTCAAACGTGATGGCTGCGAAATAACCACTGAATCGCTGCTGATCCGCAACGGTCATTACTGTGGTCATCGTTTCGAGAGCGGACCTCTCTCAGCCGTTTGGTTTTGCGAAGAAGATCAGATCAAGTTCCACGGAAAAGATGGTGACCTGCTCATGGTGATGAAGCCAAGTACAGTGGGTACCGCCGCTGCCCAGCGAGCGGCCTAATGACCGGGCGGCTTTGAAACCCGGACCCGGATTGGCACCAAGATTTGAGACTAGCTGTCTTTCTTAGGCGATTTTTTGGTGCCCGAGTCTTTCTTTTCAGACTTTTTGTCCGCACTCTTCTTATCACGGGCCTCCTTCTCGGCCTTTGCACCTTTTTTGTAGGATTCACTGCGGTAGTCTGTTTCGTAAAATCCAGATCCCTTGAAGACAACAGCAGCTCCGGTGCCGAACAGTCGTCGCAACTTTTGCTTACCACATTCGGGACATTTGCGTTTCACCGGCTCGCTAATCGACTGAAACAGTTCAAACTCATGCCCGCAAGCGTCACATTCGTAATCGTAGGTCGGCATCTTTTATTCTCAATTCGTAATGGCCGGAACCAATTTAAGACTCGTCTGATTAGGCGGTCGGCGGACCCGATGAGACAACCACCTGGGCAGCGCGAAGCAAACGGTCATGAAGCTTATAGCCGCTCAAATGCACACGGCTGACGACACCTTTAGGCAACTCTTGGCTGGGCTCTTCGGCGATCGCTTCATGCACTGCCGGGTCAAACGGATCACCCACGACACCCACCTGTGGGCAATGATGCTGCTTGAGCACTTCGAGTAGTTGGTGGTAAACCATTTCAAATCCCTGCAACAGTCCCGCTCCATCGCCAGCCTGCTTGCCAGCCTCGATGGCTCGCTGGATGTTGTCCAGCACCGGCAGCAGATCTCCCAGGAGCGACTGTGTCGCGAAGCGCCGCTCGTCTTCAACATCGCGTCGCGTGCGCCGACGAAAGTTTTCCATTTCGGCCTGTGAACGCAGAACCCGATCCTGGGCCTCGGCTAATTCGGACTTCAATCGCTCGAGTTCCGCGCTGCCAGCATCATCTCCGTTCGGGCTGTCTTTTGCATCCGCCCCCGCGTCGTTAGGGACATTATCTTCGAATGGTTCGGTCACAATTCAATCTCCTATTCCGCCGAATTAATTTTTTCCGCTGGCGTCAGGTAGTCTTTGAGTTTGTCGAGAAATGATTTTCGTCGGGGGCTTACATTCGTATGCTCCAAATCGGCAAGCTCTCGCAGTAACTCCTCTTCGCGTTCGGATAGTTTTTTGGGAACTTCGACGTGGGCTTGTACGAGTAAGTCACCGACGGCGCCCCCGCGAGGATCAGACAACCCTCGTTGACGCAGTCGAAATACCTCGCCGGACTGTGTACCGGCGGGGACCTTCAATGTGTCCGGCCCATCCAGCGTTGGGATCTCGATATCTGCCCCTAACACTGCCTGGGTGTAGGCGATCGGCAATTCGACAAACAGATGGGATCCATCACGCTTAAACAACGGATGCGGTTTGACGCGAATCAGACAATAACAATCTCCAGGCGGTCCACCATCTCGACTCGGCTCTCCCTCACCCGACAAGCGAACTCGCATTCCATCATCAACCCCTGCTGGAATCGCAACCTCAAGTTCCACCTGATTGGCAAGTGCTCCGGCGCCGTGACAAAAATCACACGGATCGCTAATCACTTTTCCGGCGCCGTGACATGTCGGGCAAGTCGTTTGCACTCGGAGGATGCCAGCCGATTGGACCACCTGGCCATGACCATTGCATCGTCGGCAGGTTTCGCCGGACGCGCCGGGCTTGCTACCGGACCCACGACAGCTCTCGCATGCCTCATGCCGCCCAAAATGCACTTTCTTCGTCACACCCTGGGCCGCTTCATTGAGCGTGAGTGCAACCTCACATTTCACATCATTCCCTCGATGTCGGCGAGCGCCCCGTCCGCGCCCCCCTCCGAAGATATCTCCGAAGACGCCGCCTCCGCCAAACAGATCCCCGAAGGCGTCGAAAATATCCTCGACATTATCGAAGCCGGCGTGCCCACCTGAATTCTGTACTCCCGCATGCCCATAACGGTCGTATCGACTCCGCTTTTCCCCATCGCTGAGAACTTCGTAGGCTTCGGCCGCCTCTTTGAACAGGAGGGTCGCCTCTTCATCTCCCGGATTGCTATCCGGATGGAACTTAATCGCCAGTTGTCGGTAAGCAACCGAGATCTCACGATCCGAGGCTTCCCGAATGATACCGAGCACCTCGTAATAATCACGCTTGGTCGACATGAACGCTATCTTTGTTATTCAAAACGAGTCCGTTCCAGCAGCACCCCGCATAACACGTTTCGGGGGCAGCCCGCACAAACCGGAAATTAGAAACAATTGAGCTGATCCTGAGTGGGAAGAAGCTCCTCAGTTGGAGTTCTCTCCAATCATGAAACGGGCCACCTCAGTAGAAGTGGCCCGTTCGGTAAATCGGCAAATCAGCGATCTGAACACCAACGTATCCAGAACAGGTCGGACAACCGTGCTATTGCACGCTGCCTTCCACTCGCTGCTTGTCTTTGTCCTCTTTGTCGTAGGTCGTGACCAAAGCTTCGGTCGTCAACAGCAAACCAGCGATGCTCGAAGCATTCCCCAGAGCTGTCCGAACGACTTTGACTGGATCGATAATGCCCGCCTTGAGCATATCGACGTAAACGCCTTCGTTGGCGTTAAACCCAGTATTTTTTGGTTTTTGACTCACTTCATCAACGACGACCGAACCGTCAATCCCGCCATTGTCGGCGATTTGCTTGAGCGGAGCTGAAAGCACGTTGAGAATCAAGTTGACACCGATCTTCTCGTCACCCTTGGCTCCCGAGCGAGCTTTATCAACCGCTTCCTCGCATCGCAGCAAGGCAACGCCACCGCCAGGAAGAATGCCTTCTTCGACAGCCGCACGCGTCGCGTGCAATGCATCCTCGACACGCGCTTTCTTCTGCTTCATGTCGGCTTCGGTTTCAGCACCCACTGAAATAATAGCCACACCACCGGTCAATTTCGCCAATCGCTCCTGCAGCTTTTCACGATCATACTCGCTGTCGGTCTGATCAATCTGTCGTTTCAGTTGAGCAATCCGCTGTTGAATATCATCCGTTTTGCCGGCACCTTGAACGATCGTCGTATCATTCTTGTCGACGGTAATCTTCTTGGCACGTCCCAATTGGTCCAGTGCCAGACTGTCAAGTTGGATGCCCAAGTCTTCGCTGATAAGCGTCCCACCAGTCAGCACAGCAATGTCGCTGAGCATGGCCTTTCGACGATCGCCAAACCCGGGTGCTTTCACGGCACAAATGTTGAGCACGCCACGCAGCTTGTTGACCACCAAAGCGGTCAGTGCTTCGCCATCGACGTCCTCGGCAATGATCATCAACGGCTTGCCCGCCTGGCTGACTTTCTCCAGGATCGGCACGAGATCTCGCAGATTGCTGATCTTCTTCTCATGAATCAAGATCAAGGCATCATCCATCTCACAGACCATTTCGGCCGGCTTATTGATGAAATACGGCGAGATGAAACCTTTGTCAAACTGCATTCCTTCGACGATTTCCAACGTCGTGTCCGCAGCCTTGCCTTCCTCGACCGTGATCACACCATCTTTTCCAACGCGCTCGAGGGCGTCCGCCAGCAAATCACCAATCGTCATGTCATTGTTAGCACTGATCGCGCCAACATTGGCAATTTCCGATTTGCTGGAAACAGGCTTGGCCATTGAAAGCAAATGCTGTTCTGCAGCATTCACGGCACGTTCGATACCGCGGCGAATCGCAGCAGGGTTACTGCCAGCCACGATGTTTCGGATGCCTTCCCGGTAGATGGCTCGTGCCAAAACGGTGGCAGTCGTTGTCCCGTCACCGGCTAGGTCGGATGTCTTACTGGCAACCTCATTGACCAGTTTGGCACCCATATTCTCGAATCGATCTTCCAATTCGATTTCTTTAGCGACCGTCACACCGTCTTTCGTGACAGTGGGTCCGCCAAACGATTTGTCGATGATGACGTTGCGACCCGTGGGCCCCATCGTCACAGCAACCGCGTTGGCAAGTTTGTCGACTCCGCGAAGTATCTTCGCTCGAGCATGGTCATCAAATAGCAGCTGTTTAGCCACGCTTGTCGTTCCTTATTCTTAGGGTTCTTGCCGCCGGTTATCACTCAATCAGCAACCGACGCCGAACTCATCAACACGGTTAGTTCAATACTTTCGCCAGGATGTCGCTTTCGCGCAGAATCTTGACATCGTCTCCATCCACTTCCATGTCAGATCCGCCGTACTTGCCGTAGATCACTTCGTCGCCAACGGTGACTGAAAGATCGCCACGTTTGCCCGTATCCAGCAACTTACCCGGTCCCACAGCTACGACGGTACCTCGCTGCGGCTTTTCCTTCGCCGTATCAGGAAGCACAATACCGCCCGCCGTCATCTCTTCAGCCTCAAGTGGCTCAACGACAACGCGATCATCCAAGGGTCGAATCTTGATCTTCTTAGCCATGATGTAATTTCCTTATCTGAATATTTGTTTCGTTTGTTTGTAGTTGGTAAATGCGTGGCTTGGCTTACATCATGCCAGGCATGCCGCCCATGCCGCCCATACCACCCATGCCAGGCATGCCGCCTCCCATGCCACCCATGCCGCCCATGCCACCCATGTCCATGCCGCCCATGCCATGGTCATGATGATGATCACCGCCCTCTTCTTCTTCTTCCGATGGCACTTCCGTGATCAGGGAGGAAGTGGTGAGCAATAGAGCAGCAACACTGGAGGCGTTTTGCAGAGCCGAGCGGACAACCTTGGCCGGATCGATCACTCCGTCAGCGACCAAATCGCCGTAGGAATTTTTATCCGCATTGTAGCCATCATTTTTGCCTTTCAGGCGGCGAACCCGGTTCACCACGACAGCGCCATCCTCGCCCGCATTGTTTGCAATCGCTCGTAGCGGATAATCCAACACATTGCGAATGATGGTGACGCCCAGCTCTTCATCGCCTTCGGTCGAGATATTTTTCAACGCCTTTTCGCTACGGATCAAGGCAATACCACCACCAGGAACGATGCCTTCGTCCAAAGCGGCCTGGGTTGCCGATTTGGCATCTTCCAGCAACGCTTTTCGTTCTTTCATTTCCGTTTCGGTCGCGGCACCACAATTGATTTGAGCAACACCACCAGCAAGTTTGGCAAGTCGCTCTTGCAACTTCTCGCGGTCATACTCGCTGTCAGTTCCGGAGATCTCGTTACGGATCTGTTCAGCTCGTCCCGCAATCTCATCTTTCTTACCGCCACCACCAACGATCGTTGTTTCCTCGGAAGTAATCTTTATCTTCCGTGCTTTGCCTAGATCGCTGAGTTGGACACTCTCAAGGTCGATCCCCAGATCTTTGAACACGGCAGTTCCGCCGGTCAAAACGGCAAGGTCGCCGAGCATTGCTTTGCGGCGATCACCGTAGCCCGGAGCCTTCACAGCACAAACATTGAGAATGCCTCGCATTTTATTGACGACCAACGTTGCCAAGGCTTCGCCTTCCACGTCTTCGGCAATGATCAACAAAGGCTTGTTCGCTTTGCTTACCGCTTCCAAAATCGGCACCAATTTCTTGGCGGACGAGATCTTCTCTTCGAACAGAAGCACCAAGCAATTCGAAAGTTCGACAACTTGATTGTCTGCGTCCGTCACAAAGTGAGGCGATAGAAAACCGCGATCAAACTGCATGCCTTCTACGACTTCGACGGTCGTTTCGCTGCTTCGGCCCTCTTCGACGGTAATGACACCGTCTTTGCCTACTTTGAGGAACGCATCAGAGAGCACGCTGCCGATCGTCGGATCATTGTTACCCGCGATGGTGGCAACCTGTTGAATCTCTTTGCGATTCTTACCGTCGATCGGAGTCGACAGCTTGCCAATGGCAGCGGTCAACGCGTCAACCGCCTTGTTGATTCCGCGGGCCAAAGCCATCGGATCCGCACCAGCGGCGATCATCTTTAAGCCTTCGCGATAAATCCCTTCGGCCAGCACGGTAGCGGTAGTCGTACCGTCACCTGCCACATCATTCGTTTTGCTGGCGGCCTCTTTGACCAACTGAGCCCCCAAATTCTCAAAGGGGTCATCTAGCTCAATATCTTCGGCCACGGTGACGCCATCCTTGGTAATCTTTGGCGAGCCCCAACCCTTGTCTAAGACGGCATTTCGGCCACGAGGTCCGAGTGTGCTTTTCACGGCTTTCGCCAGCTTTGACACACCCGAAAGAAGCGGCTGACGTGCCTCATCTTCAAACACCATTTGTTTTGCCACGACAGGTTTCCTCCTGCAAAGTCATCCGGAGTCTCGATGCGAACCGCCAACTCGGCGATTCGCTCGTTTATTCACAATTGCGATTTCGCGTACAGCGAAACCTAAATGGCAGTCACCATACGAATTTGGCCCCTGAGTATGCAAGCGGCGTGCCAACCGCCCGAGAACTTCTGTAAACCTATTAAAAACAGGCACTTACAAGTTATCGAAAAAAGTCGGCCGGCCTGCCGTTGACTTGCCAATCGACAACAACTGTCAATTTGGCAGCAGGCTTTCAAAAATCTCGGAGCCACGAATCAACCCCGAGCCCCTCGCATCGGAAGCAAAGCTGCTTCAGACGACGCTGGCAAAAAAACGCGTGCCGAGCGCCGGCGGACGAAACAGACCCATTGGGATCGACTAGGGTGTAAAATCTTCGGTCCCACTCAGGCCGCCTACAAAAGCGGCCAACAGATCGGCTGCCCGATCAATGTCGTCCAACGAGATGGTCTCAACCGCGCTATGCATGTATCGGTTGGGAATACTGACAAGTCCCGTGGCCACTCCCGCTCGATTGACCTGGAGTGCGTTGGCGTCGTTTGGAGTCGCACGACCGATCGCAGCCAATTGGTAGGGAATTTTGTCGTTCTCGGCCTGTTGGATTAAACGTTCGGTCACATGATGATTCATATTGGGGCCCCGATAGACGACGGGCCCGGCCCCTAGAGCGAGATCTCCCTGCTGGTTTTTGTCAATCGAGGGACAGTCGGTGGCGTGGGTGACATCGACCGCAATGCCCACATGCGGGTCGATACCAAAGGCGCTTGTCCGAGCGCCTCGCAATCCGATCTCCTCCTGGACCGTCGAAACGGCGTACAACGCACAATTCAAGGACCGATCGCGACATCGCCGTAGACCTTCGAGCACCACCCAAACCCCCGTACGATTATCCATCCCAGGTGAATTTGCCAAGTTATTGCGCAATTGTTGAAAGCCCAATTGCAAAGTGACTGCATCACCAATTCGGACCACTTTTTCCGCATCTTCTTTGCTACAGGCTCCAATATCCAGCCACATCTCTTTTTGTTTGACGACCTGACGTCGCTCCTCGTCGGTCAACAAATGGATTGGCTTGCGCGAAATGACGGCAGGCACAGGTCCGCTAGAGGCCCAGATCGTCATCCGTTGGCCGATCAGCTGCTGAGGATCCCAACCTCCGATTGTCTGAGCATAGATAAAACCATCCGAATCGATATGGGTGACGATTAAGCCAATCTGATCGCAGTGCCCGGCGAACATCACACGCTGCTCTGCTGTGGGGTTGAGCACGACCGCAACATTTCCATGGGCATCGGTGGTCACTTCATCGGCAAACGGTTTCACGTAATCGCGAACAACCTGCTGAATCTCAGCCTCGTAACCGGAGGGCCCCGGCGTGTTCAGTAACGACTTCAAAAAATCGAGAGCGTTGGCATCCATCTTTGAAACGATCCTCAAAATCTCAGGTGATCGGTTCCGCGGCGCAGGGCCCGGAACCCGTGGCTGTCAAAGGCTTGGAACTTATCAGGGAAATTAAGTCGGAAGGGCCCGCACCGCAACCGCAAACCCGAACATACGCTTGACGCTGCGTCGCCCATCGACCTAGGATATCCCGATGGGGTGTGGAAACATGGTCGGGACCGGGTCCAAAGGCCCGCATCTTGCCAAGCTTCAGATAGCCAACTGCCGTATCCCGGCGATCAGCCAGCCCCCTGGGCACGCGACGAATCGGAGTGCTGCAGCACGAACAGATTGCCCCGGCAACTTTTTGACACTCCAAATATTCCGATTCCTCACGCAACCGACTCCTCAGAACCAAGTTTCGCAGCGTCCATTTTCGCAGCTTTGCCCCTGCTGCGAGCTAAATTTCAGTCGTGCTACGAACTAAATTTACAACGAGTCCATTGTACGGTGTTTCAGATGACTGAATCCAAAGTTGCCATTATCGGCCTCGGAACGGTCGGTTCCGGGGTTGCCAAGATACTTCTCGATGAGAGTGAGCGGGTCAGCCGTCACGCGGGTCGGCCGCTGAATTTGGCCAAAGTTGTGGTTCGAGATAGGGAAAAAAACCGCGACTGCCAACTTCCAGATGGTGTGATGACAACGGAGCTCGCTGAGATCATCGAAGATCCCGAGATCAAGGTGGTCGCCCAACTGATGGGTGGCCTGGAGCCGGCTCGCACGATCATGTTGAAATTGCTGCAGAGCGGCAAGGATATTGTGACCGCCAACAAGGCTCTGCTGGCCGAGCATGGGGCCGAGCTGTTTGAGTGTGCTCGCTCACTGGGCCGTTCGATCGCCTTTGAGGCATCGGTAGCGGGTGGCGTTCCGATCATCACGAACATTAGCCAATGTCTGTCCGCCAATCAAATCCTCTCATTACGCGGTATCCTCAATGGAACGAGCAATTTCATTGTTTCTCAGATGGAAGAACATGGAGCGAACTATGCGGCCGCCGTGGAAGAGGCACAGCGTTTAGGCTTCGCCGAAGCCGACCCGACGATGGATGTCGATGGCACAGACGCGGCCCAAAAACTGGCAATCCTCGCTCACCTGGCGTTCGGTGCAGCGGTCAAGTGGCCGGATATCCCTTGCACGGGAATTGATCTCTTAAATCCAATTGACTTGGGATGGGCACGTGACCTCGGCTATCGCGTCAAGCTGCTGGCCGTGGCCCAGCTCCGGGACGGCGCTTTGGAGCTACATGTATCGCCCACCCTGGTCAAAGTCGGCACTCCGCTGGCTGAGGTACGGGGCGCGAATAACGCGATCAGCGTGGTCGGCGACATGGTAGGCCGCGTTTTCTACCACGGATTGGGAGCCGGTCAGTTGCCAACCGCCTCAGCGGTTGTTGCCGACATGATCGACATGGCGGTCGGTCGCACACCCATTACCTTCCGAACGCTTGAGCTTTGGTCTCAATCGAAGCCCAGAGTTCTCCTATCAGACCATGCGGCCGTTAACGGTCGTTTCTACTTAAGATTCACCGTGGAGGATCATCCAGGAGTTTTGGCAGATGTTGCCGGAGTTCTTGGCAAGAATGAGATCTCCATTGCCTCGGTGATCCAGCGCGAGATCGACAGCGAGACCGAAGGAAGCGACGACGTTTCTCTTGTGATCATGACCCACAGCGCCCGCGAGGGAAAAGCAGCGGCCGCCGTCAAGGAGATTGACAACTTACCCTCGGTGCGAGCTGGCAGTGTCCGCATGCGTGTGCTGGACTGAATCGCGGGTCGAATAACACGACTTAAAGGCAAAGATGCCATGAAATACGCAATAATCATCCCGGATGGATGTGCTGACGAGCCGCAAGATTCTCTGAACGGCCGAACACCGTTAGAGGCTGCGAATATCCCAGCCATGGATCAGATTGCCACCTCAGGCATGGTAGGACGCGCCAACCACGTTCCCGCCCACTTACCAGCCGGCTCTGCCGTGGCCAACATGACCTTGTTGGGCTACGATCCCGAGCAATATTTCACCGGCAGAGCTCCGCTCGAAGCCGCCGCCCAAGGCATCGAACTGGGCCCCCAAGATTGGGCAGTTCGCTGCAATCTGGTCACCGTTCTCGAACAAACCATGCGCGACTTCACGGCCGATCACATTAGCACTGAAGAAGCCACTCAATTACTTGCGGCGATCCAAGCTGAGTTATC
The DNA here is from genome assembly GCA_029243025.1 of Pirellulaceae bacterium. Lineage (NCBI taxonomy): Bacteria > Pseudomonadati > Planctomycetota > Planctomycetia > Pirellulales > Pirellulaceae > Pirellulaceae bacterium. Next base: position 26,499 of record JAQWSU010000052.1, read on the forward strand.
TTCAGATCGATGGCAGTTTGTGCCGGGTGTCAGCTATCGCAACCTGCTACTCTATCGGGGCGATAACTCGCCGCCCCCCTTTTCGATGGAAACTCGTTGCACTCCCCCTCACGATCTTACGGACAAATCGGTAACCGATGATTTCCCGCGCGGACCAGGCAGTGACTTTCTCACCGACTGCATGACCCGAAGCATGCAGTTGTTCGAAGACCATCCCGTCAATCGCTCGCGCACTGCAGCCGGCAGATTGCCCGCCACCAACATCTGGCTGTGGGGATTGGGCAAGACCCCGGCACTGCCAACTTTTCAGGAATGTTTTGGCGTCAAAGGCAAAATGATTACGGCCGTCGACCTGTTGCGTGGCATCGCGGCGTTGATTGGTTGGCCACGCATCGAAGTGGAGGGTGCCACCGGCTACACGGATACTGATTACGCAGCGAAGGGGCAGGCGGCGATCCAGGCCTTGAACGAAACCGACTTGATCTGCGTACACGTCGAAGCGACCGATGAAGCGTCGCACGAAGGCGACGTGGATGCCAAAATCACCTCCTTAGAAGCGATCGACCAACAGATCGTCGCTCCTTTGCACGAGGCGCTGCAAGCTCAGGGAGATTACCGCATCCTGATCACTCCCGACCACCCCACGCCCATCCGAACCAAAACCCATAGCCACGGTTTCGTCCCCTTCGCCATGACAGGGCAGGGGATCACCCGCGACAATCACCGAACATACGACGAACCGACTGCGGGCGCAAGCGAACACAGTTATGAAGAGGGATTTCGCTTAATGCCCACCTTCATCGGCGAATGAATTTTCACCTTATTGCATCTTAATCGTGCCTAGATTGGACACGCCGACCATCGAGACGGGAATCAGACCATGCCATTAATCGTGCAGAAGTTTGGCGGAACAAGTGTTGCCGACTGCGAAAAAATACTCGCCGCCGCCAGAAAAGCTATTCGTGCTCAGCAAGAAGGCAATCAAGTCGTGATGGTTGTCAGTGCCATGGGCAAAAACACGGATATGCTGGTTGACCTTGCCGGCCAGATCACCGAACGTCCACCGGCGCGAGAAATGGACATGTTACTCTCCACCGGCGAACAGGTCAGCGTCGCGTTAATGGCGATGGCGATCGACTCGCTTGGTTTTCGTGCAGTCAGTTTGACGGGAGCTCAAATCGGGATTCGCACCGACAGCACGCACACGAAAGCGCGTATTCTATCGATCTCGACTGACCGGCTTCAGCGTCACTTGGATGCAGGAAGCATCGTCATCGCAGCGGGCTTCCAAGGCATCGACGAGGAATTCAATATTACAACGCTCGGCCGAGGCGGGAGCGACACAACGGCTGTCGCGCTGGCCGCCGTGCTTCAGGCGGACGCCTGTGAGATCCATACGGACGTGGATGGCGTTTACACGACGGACCCACGCATCATGCCCGAAGCGAGGCGAGTTTCGCGTGTCAGCTATGACGAGATGCTCGAATTGGCCAGCTTGGGCGCCGGCGTCATGCACAGCCGCTCCATTGAATTCGCAAAAAAATTCTCCGTGCCGATTCACGTTCGCAGTAGCTTTTCCGACATCCCCGGAACCATGATTGTTTCCGACCCAGAGCGTCCGGACAAAGCCGTGAGCGGTGCAGCCCTCACTCGCGATGAAGCTCGCATCACGGCTTCCGGCGTGCCTGATATCCCAGGCACCAGTTTCGAAATCTTTTCGCGCATTGCTGAGAAAAATGTCAGCGTGGACATGATCGTGCAAAATATCGGCGATGGGGGACAGGCGGATATATCTTTCACCGTCCCTCGCAACGAATTGGCCGTCACCCTCGACGCTGTCCAGGATGCCCAACAGGAACTTGGATCTTTTGAAGTCACACACGACGATCAAGTGGCAAAGGTCTCGGTAGTTGGGCAGGGCATGGCCACTCAGTCGGGTATCGCGGATCAGATGTTTGGAGCGTTATCCGCCGCCAAAATCAATATTCAAATGATTACGACCAGCGAAATCAAAATCTCAGCGTTGGTCGAACGAGAACAAGCATTAGCAGCCCTTCGCGTCGTCCACAACGCATTCGAGCTTGACCAAGAACCTACCCAAATCCCCGAGCTAGTCGCAGATCTCAAGACTGGCGGCGACGCCGTGGATATCGTCCGACAGCTTCAAGATATGGAGCGATTACGCATCGACCGCATTGAACTGGACGGTAGCCAAGGACGGGTCACGATTCACGGCGTACCCAATGCCCCGGGAGTCGCAGAACGAGTTTTTCAAGAAATCGCCGCCGCAGGAATTTTTGTCGATATGATCGTGCAAAGTTATCCTATCGGAGGTGAAGCGAATCTAAGTTTCACCGTTCCTAAGGCCGCGGTTATCGACAGCCAAACCGTCGCTGAAAACTTGACCGACGCCTTCCCTAGCCTGCGTATTACGAGCAGCCCAGATGTCGCCAAACTTTCTGTCTCTGGCATCGGCCTTCGTAGCCACACGGGTGTCGCAATCCGAATGTTCCGGGCGTTGTCCGATGCAAAAATCAATGTTGAAATGATCAATACCAGCGAGGTACGAGTGAATGTGGTCGTCGACGGCGCAGACGGCGAAACGGCTCGCGACGCCTTACTACAAGTTTTTGACGATGTCATGTAATGGGAACCTCGACCGGTTTTCATCCCATCAATCGTTGCCCCGGACCCAGGGCTACCATGGCTGAAACGGAATTGCCTTCATCCAAAACATCATCACTGAGCCAATCGGTGGTCGAAGTTCTGCTGATCCTGGCGATCCTATTCGTCGTCGGGAGTGGCCACGCGCCGGACTCGAATGAAGCGCACTATTTAAGCAAGGCCAGACATTTCTGGAATCCAGATTGGTGCCCGACCGATCCATTCCTCCAGAGTGCCGACGCACACTTTTCTTTTTATTGGGTGTTCGGTTGGGTCACCCATTTCACGACTCTTACGGGCGCGGCTTGGATCGGTCGCTTCTCCGGCTGGCTGCTACTGGCAATTGCTTGGCAACGCCTAAGTTGGATCATCGCGCCCAAGAATTTTTTCAGCGTGCTCTCCGCGGTACTCTGGGGCGTCCTCGTTCAGCGCGGCCACATGTCAGGAGAATGGATCATCGGGGGAGTTGAGGCAAAAATCTTTGCCTATCCGATGGTCCTACTCGGCTTGGCAGATTTGATCCGGAATCGCTGGCGCAGCTGTTGGCTCTGGTTTGGCATCGCCTCAGCGCTGCATGTGTTGGTCGGGGGCTGGGCAGTGGTGATGGCGATTGTCAGCTGGCGGCTACAACCGGGTGAGCAACGCCCCCGCCTCATCGCAATGCTGCCGGCAATGGCCTTCGGCGGTCTCCTCGCGTTGCCGGGCTTGATTCCGGCAATTCAACTGAGCCTGAATACGGCGCCAGAACTTCGAGCTGAAGCTCATCGAATTTATGTTCATCAACGCCTGCCCCATCATTTGCTATTTCGGGCATTCGAAACCTCTTTCATTGTACGGCATTTAATCCTGATCGTTGCCTTCGTCGGCATGGGCTGGCGATTAAGACGGCAACCGAACTTCGACCGCTTGTGGGGCTTTGTGGTGGGAGCAGTCGGTCTTGCCTTGACTGGCACGGTGTTGGATATCACCCTGGCCCATACGGACTTTGGCACGAGCCTGCTCAGATATTACTGGTTTCGACCCTCCGATGTCTTCATACCGCTCGGCATCTCATTCGCTCTGATTAGCTGGATTCGGTATTGGGAAACAAGGGAGCCTCGACGTTCAGCCCTATTGCTGACAAGCTGCCTGCTGCTATCCAGCATCGGCGTCCTTAGTTCTGCCTGGCAATTAACCTCCCAAACCGTCCCCGCAGCAGATCGACAGGGCAACATCAAGTCACCCCAACAGTGGAATCAATGGCGCGATTTAGGGGATTGGTGTAGCGAAAACCTGGCTCCCGACGCGCTGGTGTTAACTCCGGCCTACCATCAGACATTTCGCTGGTACGCTGGCCGTAGCGAACTGGTGAATTGGAAAGATATCCCTCAAGACGCGGCAGCCATTGTAGAATGGAAGCGTCGTCGAGAAAATGTCGATCAATTGGCGTGGCTAATTGAGAGTCAGCAATACCATTTGGCCAAGCAACAGCTGCTTGACCTGGCTGAAAAATACGCCATCGACTTCATCGTGCTTCCAAGTCCCGCCAACCTGCCTGGCAAATTGACGGATGAAAGACTAATCCCTCGCTACCAAAATTCCAACTACATCCTGCTTCAAATTAAGTAAGTCGGTTGCATGTTTGCGTCGAACCTTCCCAAATTGATCGCCGACTATTTACCGCGGCATACCCAGAGCCAAAAGCCACGGGCTAGTTTGGCCCCTCACCTCAGCTTTGGTCGACATCAGGGCCCTGCCGCACACGATGCCAAATCAGCAGCCGTGCTTTTATTGCTGTTTCAACGAAATGATCGTTGGTTCCTCCCTTTGACCGTACGCCAACCTCATCTGCCAGACCACGGTGGTCAGATCAGCTTTCCAGGCGGCATGCTCGAACCAGGAGAACCATCCGATCAGGGAGCCTTACGAGAAACGGACGAAGAGATCGGCGTACCGCCGTCCCAGATTCAAATCTTGGGGCGCCTCCAACAACTGTATCTGTATAACAGTAACTACCGTGTCGTCCCCTGGATCGGGTACAGCCAACAATTGCCTCAATTTACACCAAACGACGCAGAGGTCGCAGAGCTGCTTGAAATCCCCTTGCGTGCAATTGAGGTCCCTGAAACGATCGAACAAATGGAAATTCATCGTGGACGGCTCCAACTCACTGCCCCCTGTTATCGCTGGGAACAACATCGCATTTGGGGGGCAACGAGCATGATCATTGCTGAGTTTTCCGCCATCTTACAAGCTGTGCAGGTTGCATCCCCCGACTGAACCTGGAAGCAAGAAGAGTGTCCTACCACTGGCTTGACAGCCGGTCCCTCGATAAAGTGGGAAAAACGCCGCCGGCCGCCCGTTCAACTGCAGCATCACTCCGCGACTCGAACGGGCCTCCCATAAAGACAGGAATGAACCGGCGGTCAAGCCTGTGACCGCTTATGAAGGAAACATGTCTTAATGATTCGCGTTGGAGTCGTCGGTGCCACTGGATACACCGCATTAGAGCTATTGAAGCTGCTGATTCCTCATCCCGAGGTTGAGATCGCCGCATTAACCAGTCGCCAAGAAGGTCGGCCACACATCAGCAGCGTACACCGGTCGCTTACCAATCAACTGGACTTACATCTGGAGCAATTCACTGCAGCGCAGTTAGCGGAGCAATGCGATTGTGTCTTTAGTTGTTTGCCTCACGCGGCATCGGCCAAAATTGTCGCTCAGCTATTGGCGGCTGGCACGCGAGTCGTCGACTTCAGCGCCGATTATCGGCTCAACGATCTGGAACTGTACGAAACCTGGTACGACACGAAACACCCCGACCCGGCCCGACTCGGATCAACCCCCTACGGCCTGCCCGAATGGTTTCGCGAAGGGATCGAAGCTGCCCAATTAGTTGCCAACCCCGGTTGCTATCCCACTTCTGCAATCATGGCCATGGGACCATTTCTCAAATCCCAACGGGTGGAAGATACGGATCTAATTTTCGATTCCAAGAGCGGCGTGTCGGGGGCCGGGCGCAATCCCAAATTGGCCACCCATTTCCCCGAATGCAACGAGAGCTTCTCGGCTTATGGAGTCGGCTCCCATCGACATACGCCTGAAATCACACAAGTCCTTTCAACCATTGCGACGCGACCTGTGAAACTCGTCTTCACGCCTCATCTCGTCCCGATGGATCGTGGAATCCTCACCACCGCCTATGCAAAGATCCGCGAGCCCCTCACTGACGCAAGTGCGATCGCCTGTCTGCACGAACAATACGACCAATGCCCCTTCGTGCGAGTTGTCGATCATCTACCGACAACCAAAGACACGAGCTTTACTAACTATTGCGACATCACTGCCCGAGTTGTCGGGGAACGTCTGATTGTCGTCTGTTCTATTGACAACCTACTAAAAGGAGCCTCTGGCGCGGCAGTTCAAAACATGAACCTCATGTTTGGACTCTCGGAAACCACAGGTTTCTAATCGACGTCTGGCAATCCGCTGTATTACGGAATCCTTCTATGCATCTACCCGACGGTTTTTCGCTCACAGGCCTTCACAGTGGCATCAAACAGGATGCTACCCGAGAAGACATCTCATTGATCATCTCGGAGACCGAATGCACAGCAGCCGGTGTCTACACCCAAAACCGAGTAGTAGCCGCACCCGTGCTGCTCGACCGCGAACGCACGCCGTCGGATTCCATCCGAGGCATTGTGATCAATTCAGGTAATGCCAACGCCTGCACCGGCCAGCAAGGTCGCCAAAACGCCGAAGAAATGGCCCGTTTAGCTGCAGCCGTTTGCCAAGCAAAAGCGGAACAGATACTCGTGCTCTCAACGGGAATCATCGGTGAAGCACTTCCGATGAAAACCATCGCTGACGGCATTCAGCGGGCCGCCGATCAGCTAGGAAAGGAAGAGGAGCACATCGTCGCCGCCGCTCGTGGCATGATGACGACCGATACGACTCACAAGCTCGCCTCCCGTACTGTAAACACGCAACAGGGTCCGATTCGGATCCTCGGGATGGCCAAAGGTGCGGCAATGATTGGCCCCAACATGGCAACCATGCTGGGCGTCATTCTTACCGATGCCAAAATGGATGCGGCCGTTGCCCAACAAATACTCCACGACAGCGTGCAAGAAAGTTTCAACTGCATCAGCGTGGAAGGCCACATGAGCACCAATGACACCGTTCTGCTTTTGAATAGCAATCGTGTTGGCGAAAACAATCTCACCGGCAGCGACCTGCAACAATTCACCACGGCAGTCCGAGACACATGCATCGAGCTCGCCAAGGCAATCCCCAATGACGGGGAAGGGGCCACCCATTTAATTGAAGTGGAAGTTTCCGGATGTCGGACCCGAGAAGACGCCCATCAACTGGCGAAGACAATCGCAGACAGCGCACTGGTCAAAACGGCTGTCGCCGGGGCCGATCCAAACTGGGGACGTATTGTCTCGGCTGCTGGATACGCCGGTATTGATTTTGAACCGGCCGACGTGGAACTCAGACTCAATGGAATCCTGCTTTACCAGGCCGGAAACCCAATGCCATTCGACGAAGAAGAGACATCAGCGCTGATACGCCATCATCGTGATACGCACATCGACTTCCGGTTGCAACAAGGTGAAGCGGCGATTCGGTTTTGGACTTGTGATCTAACCGCTGAGTATGTCCATCTCAACGCCGACTACCACACTTAAACAAAGTTTCCATCAGGCCACTCTTTGCAAACCGGGCATCTCGCCAGTGGATGAACCGAATGATTCGGTCTGAATTCCGAGTTGGTTCAGCATGCCAACGAACAAATTGCTTAATGGCATATTATTCTGTTCATCAAAGACTAAATGCTGTCCATGCTGAAAACCTCCCCCTGCCAACAGCAGGGGCAAATTCGTGTTGTCATGGCGATTTGCATTACTCAAATTACTTCCATACAGGACAGAGGTTCGATCCAACAACGATTGTCCTCCTTCGTTGGCTGACTTCAAACTACTGAGAAATTCGCCGAACACCTTCATTTGCGCTCGTTCGATTCTCTGTAACTGGGCCCGAGATTCAGGCAAGGTGGTTTGGTGCGTCAGCGCGTGATGCGGCAAGGTAACCTGTGGCAAGTCGACTCGAGGGCTATGCAATTGGGTCACAAAAATCGTCACGATACGAGTTGAGTCCGTTTCGATCGCTAGTTTCGCCAAGTCATACATGGATCGACTGCGATTAATCAACTGGCCCGGCTGGTCGAAATCCTGCGGCACCTCTGCATCCACTTGAGGTTTGGGTTTTTTCTCCCATTCTTCACTAATCATCAGTCGTCGTTCCGTCTCACGTACCGACGTACAGTACTGCTCTAATCGGCGTTGGTCTCGAGAACTCACGTAACCCCGCATCGACTTAATTCGATTAGCAAACGAGTCCATCACACTTTGCCCTTCGCGCAAACGTTGAACTTGCCTGCGAACCTCTTGAGCCGACCCTTGCACAAATAGCTGTTTAAAGATTTCCGAAGGACGCATCTCTGCCGGGTTCCTGACACCGTCGAATGTAAACGAGATCGATCCGTCTCCCGAACCAACTCGAAGATTCAAGGATGGGCAACGCGTTTGGTGCCCAATCCGCGCCGCTGCATATTGGTCGATAGAAATCGTATTCCGAAATCCGGCTCGGACCGGGTGCGGGGCGGCCGTCAAAAATGCCACGTCAGTTTGATGACCACCATCCACCTCAGGATGGGATACTCCCGAAAAAACCGTAAAGTCGTTTCGTAGATCTTTTAGCGGCTGCAGATGGGGTGAGAGCTGATAGTGGCGTCCTTCTCCCTTGGGGAAAAAGAATTCGGGAATCATGCCCATGTCCGTACATATCGCAACCATCCGTTGCGGCGCTGCCTGCTCTCGAGCAAAAGCTGGGACTGATTCCATCCACGGCAAGCCCAAGACCACTCCTGTTGATCGCAAAAACGTCCTTCGTCCGATCCTGCTCATATCCATATCGCGTTATCCATCCCTGAAAGCTTCCGCAGTGAACCTTTATTTTTCACGAAACAATCGGCTTTGCACGACCGCATGAATCATCGACCGGATGCCGTATTCCTCTTCCGAAACTCTGTCGAGCGTTTGCTCGACAAATTCACGGTCTGAAAAACCTACTGGAGCGCCTGTGCTATACGCCAGATACTGTTTCAGTAGATTTCTCGCCAGCTCCCGATCACGTTCCACCAGATAATCGCGAAACTGATCGATGCCGTCAAAGGCACGCCCATCTTTGAGAACACCCGACGCATCCACTGGCTTGCCCAACTTATAGAGAGCCGGCTTTCCATTCACTCGCTTTGCCACACCCTTTTGTGCCTTACCAATGGCAACGCGGTAGTGGGTGCGAAATCGTCCCAACACATCGTAGCTTTCCAACGCGAAGCCTGGAGGATCAATCTCATCGTGACAGCGTGCACACTCAGTCATCTCCCGATGCGCCGCAAGCTGCTCGCGAATTGTTTGTGTGCCTCGAATGTCTGGCTCCACTGCCGCGACCGACTCGGGCGGAGGAGGCGGGGGTGTCCCGAGAAACTTGGTCAAAACAAATTCACCACGTACCACGGGCGATGTGGTCGTGCCATTCGCGGTCACTTTCAACAGGCTGGCCTGCGTCAGCAAACCACCTCGATGGCAGTCTGGAGGCAAAAGCACCTTACGAATCTCTGACCCCTCAACCCCGGCAATCTGATAGAGTTCCGCCAATGGTTGATTGATCATCAAGAAATCCGAGTCGACCAAGTAGCGGACGCCCAAATCCTCTGCCAACATCTCAGCAAAATAAGCCCGCGTTTCCTCGAGCATCGATTCCAGAATCAATTGATTGTATTCCGGAAAGAGCTGCGAGTCGGGCTCCGTCAGTTCGATACTCTTCAAATCCAACCAATGGTTAAGAAAGTGAGCGACAAATCGATCCGATTTCGGATGATCCAACAATCGATCCACCTGATCAGTCAACACTTCATTGCGCAATAACTGGCCGCTGCCAGCCAATCGCATCAGTTCTTCGTCGGGAGCCGACGCCCAGAGAAAATAAGACAGCCGATTGGCTAAGGCATAGCCAGACAACTCACCAATGTTTTCATGCATCAACAAGAAATCCGGCGAACAAAGCAATGTACGGTATCCTGACAGTACGGCCTCTAGCAAGCCATCCCCCCCGCGGATTTTGGCAGTCACCACTTGCTTTGCCAATTCGGTATCGCCAGAACGAATCGGGCGCCGCAACAACTTCTCTGCGAACGTATTCAACAAACGGCTTGCGTCTTTGAGAGGGTAGCGGGAAGTGACGGTGAACTTTCGCCCCTCCGCATTGGTCAAAGAAGGTTGGCTCGAAAAGAACACCGTTTTTTTCTGCAGCCCCCCAAACAATGGATCTTGGTCGGAGGGCATGAATTCGAGCGGACCTTCTAACTCGAACCATTGCATGCACACTCCGCGAGAATCAAAATGATGCCACGCAAAGGGCTGCTTCTCAGGCAGTTTAAGGTGTTTGTTTGGCGCCGACGTCGGCAGCACACTAATCTGGTCCTTCGCGTCGAGCCAAACGGTGATCTCGCCTGTCGCGGGTTGATTCGGCGGCACATCACAGCGGCCGAGTAAACGCGAGTTATTTGCATAGAAGGCAATCGTCTCCATTTGGGTCGCCGGTTTTAAAGCACCCGCTTGGGTTTCGATACCAAATCCTCGCACACGTAACCGATAGTAACCCGAACGGTTCGCTTGTAGCGGTTTGATCCAGAACTGCTGGGTGCCCTTGGAATTCACCAGGATAGCGACACCATCAAAGAAAGGAGCTTGATCTTTGATGTAACCATAATCAAACAGCGTGAAATTCCCGCGCGCCACCTCCAAGCTTCGATCGACTTCCGTTCCCACCATCGGAACAGCAATCCCCATTTTCACCATATTATGAAAACCTAGCAGGCTGTTCCGTAATGTCTCTCGGTCGCCCGCTTCGTCAGACGCTTTGATTTCAAATCGAATTATTTCGCTTGGCAACTTTTTCCTGGTCGGTTGGATTGCACGAGCAAGTGCGTGATCGGCTGCGTCCAGATAACGAACGATATGCACGGGAGAGATATCGAGTGCATCGGCCGATTTATCAAAGCCGTCAGCAATCCCATCGGGCGGAAGCAACCCTTTGACTTGCAAATTCGGCAATGACAATAGATCCCGCAGAGTATTCTCATACTCAGTCCGATTCAACCTTCTCACGTCGGACCGACCAAAGCGCCTTCGATGGTTGCGTTCTGCATCCAACAGTGCCAACTGGGTATCGCGCAAAAATTGTTCTCGCTCAGGCACAGTCGGCGACAAGGAAGATTCGGGTGGCATTGACGATGCTTGAACTTGGTCATACACGCGAGTCCACAGGGCAACAGAATCCAGACCGGTTAAGCCACCGTCCTGCTCATCGAACGACACGGCTGCCTCGGGCTCACTTCCCGAGTGACAGTCCTGACAATATCGTCGTGTAAACTCCATCACCGCACTGGAGAGTTGCGAATCAAGTTGCGACTTCGAGTCAACGGAAGCATCCACCAGCACTCGCAACTGCTGAACTTCAGTGACATTCGTCCACTCAAAACCGAGCGTGCGGCGGTCATCACTTACCGTCACCCAGGCGGGAAGTCGATTGACATCGCCTCCTAACACCAAATCGACTTCTCCTCCGAACAACGAGTTCGTTGCCGCCAACCCAGCTCGATTCACAATCAAACCCAAGACGGGTTTTTTAAAACGAATTCGACCAGCTCCCTGCAAGGCGTCGGCTGCTGGACCGCCAAACGAAATCATAAAACTCTCAACCATTGCGCCGGCCAGCACCTGGATTTCCGAGGCTGACTCTCCACCGAGACGAGCTCTGCCTGGTATTACATCGCAAGCGGCAATCCCCTGGTCAAGTCGAACAGGCACATCCGTTTCACGGAATGCCAAAATATATTCCCCCGTCGCACTCCCCAGCGACTCGGGACGATCATGCAAATAACGGACTGCCCCGTCGGTTTGTTCGACAAGTGGATCGTCGTCGATTGGAAACAAGTCCGACGGCACCTCGCTTCTCACAACGGAAACACCCTCGGCATCGAATCGATGCGTGCCTAACTCCAAATTCCGCACCGCACCTTCGTTAGTCGGATCATGAAAGCGGACAGTTCCTTTCGAAACAATCACTTCCGTCAAGGACGGCTGAATACGAACCTCGAATTTGGCTTCCCGCCCCACTAGCCTTAGCTCAGCGGTGTCAACGACGAAATCAATCATGGCAGAGGGAACATCGACGCACAATCGACCATGTGTCAGACGAGCATGATCTTCATCGATGACTTCAAATTCAGCCGGACCATCGATTGCGATTCGCACACCGCTATCCAAACGCTGCCTCAGCTGGCCACCGCTCCAGACACGACTGCCAGGCACCACATGGGCTCCCACGTAAAACGTGTCGGTCGCGTCACTCGACACATCAGCTTTTGAAGCACCCGTCACCAAACCTAGCACCCGAGGCTTTGCCGCTCGCGACATCCCCTCGTTACCCAGTCGCCCAACCCGGGAAACAACAACACCCACAACAAGAGCAACCACAAACGCAAGCACAACAAGATAAATATTTCCGCGTGGGCTTAAGGTGTGCGTCTCGTCCAACGCTGTCGAATCGCAAACCGCTTCGCGGGTTTCACCAAGCAATCTTTGCCACATTCGCATTTGCAAGCCCCAACTCATCTTTGGATCATTGCTATTTCCATTAACGGTATCGGCATTCCACCAAGCCAAATCAAGAAGCTTCTCCTCGGCAGCACTCTCGCGACAGCAAGCAGTCAACACAAGCAGTCAACGCAAGCATCCGCCGCAAGCAACACTAAAAACTCGGCAATCCGATCAGTACTGACAGCACCGTAGCCGCCAGAGGGCAAACAGAAGATAAAAACAACGTGCCAAACGATTTACTCGAGATACTAAGACGAGTACCCACATTTCATTATCAGAGAATTCACTGCGTGTTCCGAACCGAAACAAATCCAGTACGTATCAGACAGCTCAACCTGCAGACAGGCCGCCAGCAATGGCGTCACCGATGAACTCGGAACAAAGAAACGGTACAAGCGAAAATACAAATGGCGAACGGATGTACAGCCGATAAATGGAAGAGTGCCGGCCGCATTTCTGTTTCGATAATTTGACAGAGTTGCATGCGGAGAAGAAACACGTCAACATTTAGGTCAACGACCGTGAAAATCTGGAGAAGTCTCAACTGATGCAACCATTGCGAAACGTTATTCGCCCGATCCTGGCAATCTCCATCGTCGCTTTGACAATTGGATCATTACAGCCATCCAACGGTGGCGGCATTCCAAGCATGAATGACAAGTTGCTGCATTTCGTCGCCTACGCTTTTGTTGGTCTTCTCGCGATCGCAGCCTTTCGGCGTCGAACCAACCAAATTGGATTGCTTCTATCGTTGACCGCCCTTGGGGTCGCGCTGGAATTTGGGCAACTGTTTGTGCCCGGCCGTGCGTTTGAACTCTGGGACATGGCGGCCAATAGCTGTGGCACCCTTGCCGCTTTCACCACGAGCCGCATCTTCCCAAGCGTCTGACTCAGTCATTCACTGCCAAGGAACCACAGCGCCCACGATGCGACTTGACGACGCTGACAGGAGGCGCGTTATGAGGATTTCAATTTCAGTCAGCGTCTTCCAACGCGAGCCTCAAGCTTGATTGAACCACTCTTCAACGTCGTTCTTCATGAGCCCGAGATCCCGCAGAACACGGGAAACATTGGCCGCACGTGCGTCGCGACCAACTCCAAGCTCTGGATTGTCCGGCCGACGGCGTTCCGACTGGACGATCGCAATTTGCGACGCTCGGGATTGGATTATTGGCAACACTTAAACTGGTCGGACGTCTCGAACTGGGAAGCGTTGGCGGCTGACGTCGCCCCGGAACGGATTTGGTATTTTTCAAAACGTGGCCGACGATGCTACACCGATGCTGCCTATCAACGTGGGGACTATCTGGTTTTCGGCAGTGAAACCAAAGGGCTTCCGCCGAGTTTGATTGAACAGGACGAACGTCGCACGCTTCAGATCCCGATGTCCTCGAATGTGCGGAGCCTCAATTTATCCAACAGCGTGGCCATTGTGCTTTACGAGGCGCTGCGACAGCGGGGAATTGACCCGTCTCAATCGAATGATGCAGCTGAGAATTACTGATAGATCGGTAGATGACGGTAGTAGACCTCTAACATGTAGAGGCTAAGGCAGGTGACATAAAGCCGTCCTCCGTGGGTGCCCCATTGATCATCGACTGGAGACCAACTGCCTCTTTCCGCGCCAGCTCGTGTCTGCGTTGCGGGTAATTCCTTCCGCATCACACGGTTCCAACTATCCCAGGCATCCCCTCCCATGTGATGGAGCACCTGCGTCGCGTAGTACCAGTAATACACGTTTCGTTGCTGCATATTCATCGGCTCGTCGCCGATAATTTCCACACCGTTTTGGAGACGTGGATCATCCTTTTCCCACCCTAGATATTGCCGACAGAGCAGCGCCTCGGCGGTCATCGGATAGGTCGCGTCGTTACCGGGTTGGTAGCCATAGCGGGCCCCATCTGCCGCGACAACGCGATCGAGATAACCGCTAATTCGCTCCAGCGTCTCACTGGGCACCTCAAGCCCCGCCATCATGGCGCTTTGCAGCCCCATTACAAACCAACCGGTAACCGATGTATCACTGTCGAACCCCGGGCGATAACGCCAGCCGCCGAGTGAATCTTGAGTCTTAACGGCATAGTCGACCGAGAGCTGAGCCGGTTCGCGCAAGCGAGAATCCTTCGTCATGCCGTAGAGCTCGCAAATGGCGATCATCGCCTGAGCTTGACTGTACAAGCGATGGTGAGCAACGTTTCCCTTGAAGAAATCACCTTCCTTATTTTGCATTTTCAATAAGGCATCACTACCCCGTTTGACAACCGCTTTAAAATTGCCCGCCTTGTGAGTGTTTCCAGCTCCGAGGAAAGCGAGCAACGCCATGGCCGTTGCAGCGGTTGGATTCTCGTTGTAGCCGCCATCGGAATAAGGGCCCGCCAACGACCAGCTGCCATCCGGCAATTGATTTTTCTTAAGCCATTCGAGCCCCATCGTGACGGCTTCCTCCGTCATTGCGTTACCGCCGTAAGCGGCCAACAGGGCTTTTTTCATGCCCGGTTCGCGACCGGTCAACGCGACGCCAATATGAGGAGCAATTAAATCGCTGGTCGAGTTCAACCCCAAGGGATCCAGTTGCACCTCCGCCGGAGCGACTAAAGGCTGATCGACCTCCGGCAAATCATCCGGAGTCAATACTTGCTCCAGAGATTCCTCGTCATCCAGGGCCACGCGAATGGAATCCTCTTCCAATTGCTCGCCAAACTCATCGGCGAATTGAGCACTGATCTGAAGCGCTTTCGGAGCCACCGTCGGCAGTAAGATTAGCCCCATCACGAGCAACATCGCCATGTGCAATAACAGGCTGATCAACCAGGGTGGGGTGGCGTTAACCAGATTTTGGCGAACCGGATCATCTGGCTCCATCCGCGCCCCCTCAGGATCCGACAAATCTGATTCAGTCTGGATCACCAGTTCATGTGGATCAGCGGGTCGATCGGGAAGTGGGCGCTGCCCAACTTCCGATGGGACTGCACCGACCGGTGTTCCTTGGGGCTTACCCGGCACGGGGGGGGATACCCCCGGGGAACCCGCTTGGGCTCCGGCAGAAGGCTCCAACGGAGGAGGCGTGACGCCCGACGAAGGCGACAGGGTCGACGAATCCCGTCGAGAATCCATATTTTGCCTCGCAATCAATCGAGCGAATTTACCCGAGCCTGACCGATCCAACCGCAATTCGACGACACGGACCGCGGCGAAATCATCGTTCCAATCTGATTCCAGTGAGCAGCATCGCTCCACTACAGTCTAAGTCGGTCCCCCCATTGCATCAAGCAACAACTCTTTTTCCGGAAGTAGGTTAGGAGGACGAAAACTAGCCTTTTCATGTTGAATAATAGGAGTTGCCGGAGAAAAGGGTCAAGAGTTTCGACCTTGTGTGACGATCTGCATTATTCACTTCGGGAATGGCCCCTTTCCGGAAAACAGAGATGAGTTACAATGGGCCAAATCACGACGCGGGGTGGAGCAGCCCGGTAGCTCGCGAGGCTCATAACCTCGAGGTCGCAGGTTCGAATCCTGTCCCCGCCACTTTTTTTAATTACCGCCGAAACCTCACTTTAGGTTACCTGCCGGCGGTCGGCAGTGCGGCTCGGAAGACACGTGCAAAACGACACGTGTCTTTTTGGAGCTCGCAGCATGCCGAAACTCTCCGCCGCTATGCCGAAGTATCGTCGGCACAGCAATGGCAAACATGCCATTGTCACACTCTCAGGTAAAACCCACTACCTGGGCCACTTCGGTAGCCCCGATAGCAAACGTGAGTACGATCGGCTCATCGCCGAATGGCTGCTCATCGGCCGGCAACCCGTCCGACCCCATGAAACCCAAACGATTTCCGTCGTCGAAATGGCTGCCGCCTTTCAACGCCACGCAAAACAATACTACCGCAAGCACGGGAAACCCACGCGTGAAGTCGGCTGTATCGTCGAGGCGCTTCGCCTCATGTGTGAACTGTACGGTCGACAGCCTGTCCACGACTTTGGCCCCCTAGCTCTCAAAGCAGTACGCGAACAAATGATCCAAAAGGATTGGTCGCGCGGTTATATCAACAAGCAAATTAGCCGGATCACACGCGCTTTCCGTTGGGCTGCCTCCGAAGAATTAATCCCCGCAGACGCGCCACACGCCCTGGCAATGGTCGCCGGTCTCAAAAAAGGCAGGACCAGAGCCTTTGATCGGCCACCCGTCCAAATCGTTGACGATGAGACGATCAACCAAACACTTCCCCATTTGCCGCGGGTCGTGGCCGATAGGGTTCGCTTCCAACGTTTGACCGGATCACGCCCCGGCGAAATTTGCTCCTTAAAACCCTGCCACATTCACTCAAAAGGAGAAGTCTGGAGCTACCACGTCGCCGATCACAAAAACCAACACCACAACCAATCGCGTATTATCCCCATCGGCCCCCGGGCACAGGACATCCTGCGGCCTTACCTGTCAGACCCGCAACGCTTCTGCTTCTCACCAGCCAAAAGCGAAGCTGACCGCCGCGCTAAAGCTAATTCCCAACGAAAGACACCCGCATCCTGTGGCAATCGTCCTGGTAGCAATCGCAAACCGTCGCCAAAACGAAAAGCTGGCGAAAGCTATACGACGAATTCTTATCGCCGTGCCATCCATCACGCCTGCCAACAAGCGGGGGTCGATAAATGGTCACCCAACCGACTTCGGCACACGGCCGCCACCGAAATTCGCGAACAATACGGCATCGAAGCAGCCCAAGTGGTACTGGGCCACAAAACCGCGAACATCACTGAGGTTTATGCCGAACGAAACGACCGGTTGGCAAGGCAAATTGCCAGAGAGTTAGGCTAAGCCCAACGTCGCCCCCGACCTGACGCAAAAGCTGCTCAATCGTCTCAACGAAAGCTCCGGCCAAACCTGCACTGACGGGAAAAGGCCGGGTAGGGCGGTCGGCACACGCCCAAAAGTCATCGGAGTACCCACCTCCAATTGGCCTTCCCTTGCTCTCTCCACAAAGGGGCGACGACTCTGGCCTTGAAAGTCCCCGTCGAAAAGGTTGGACATAGGCGATCGACCAGAACCGCTCTGAGTCGCAGTGACGTGCCCGGGAGTAGCCAGCAATGTGAGCCGATGAATACTTCTACACTAGTGCAAAAGGCTCAAATTGGCCTTCTGCGGAGATGTGGCCAAAATGGCGATCTCAGGTACACATTCTCGACGGTGTACCTGAAGGCCCTAACAGACGATTTGCTGTACAGAACTTTGCCAAGATGGTTTACTGGCGGACGTGCTACACACTTCAACGGGACGAGGGGGAACCGATGAGATCACTATTTGCACTTGCCATCTTTCTATCTGTGTCGCCTGTCGCCATGGCCGTCGATACCGATGGCGATGGTTTATTGGACTTGATGGATGTGCCGGGGTTTGATCCCGATGCTTTCTCAAGTGATTACGCTGATTCTGGCGTTTAGGATCTAGATGGTGCAAGTCAGCTGAGCAGCTTGTTGCAGCACCTTCCCCTTTCCGAGAACCAAATCACGAGCATCGAAGCGGGTGACTTCGAGGGGCTGAGCAGCTTGACGGGGCTTTACCTTGTGAACAACCAAATCACGAGCATTGAGCCCGGTAGCTTCGAAGGGCTGAGTAGCTTGACGAGTCTTAGCCTTGACCGCAACCAAATCACGAGCATCGAGGCCGCCACCTTCCAGGGGCTGAGCAGCTTGACGTCGCTTGGGCTGAATGGCAACCGAATCACGAACATCGAAGCCGGCACCTTCCACGGGCTGAGCAGCTTGACGAGTCTTAGCCTTGGCCGCAACCAACTCACGAAAATTGAGCCCGGTAGCTTCGAGGGGCTGAGCAGCTTGACCCAGCTTAGCCTTCCCAGCAACCAAATCACGAGCATCGAAGCGGGTGACTTCGAGGGGCTGAGCAGCTTGACGAGTCTTAGCCTTGACCGCAACCAAATCACGAGCATCGAGGCCGGTGACTTCGAAGAGCTGAGCAGCTTGAAGACGCTTGGCCTTTCCGAGAACCAAATCACGAGTATTGAGGCCGGTGACTTCGAGGGGCTGAGCAGCTTGACGAGTCTTAGCCTTGACCGCAACCAAATCACGAGCATCGAGCCGGGTGACTTCGGGGGGCTGAGCAGCCTGACGACGCTTTACCTTGGCAACAACCAAATCACGAGTATCGAGGCCGGTGACTTCGAGGGGCTGAGCAGCCTGACGAGTCTTATCCTTTTCGGCAACCAAATCACGAGCATCGAGCCGGGTGACTTCGAGGGGCTGAGCAGCTTGAAGAACCTTAACCTTCGCAACAACCCAATCACGAGCATCGAAGCCGGTGACTTCGAGGGGCTGAGCAGCCTGACGACGCTTTACCTTGGCAACAACCAAATCACGAGCATCGAGGCCGGTAGCTTCGAGGGGCTGAGCAGCTTGACGGAGCTTGAATTCGGCAGCAACCAAATCACGAGCATCGAGCCCGGTAGCTTCGAGGGGCTGAGCAGCTTGAAAATGCTTTACCTTTACGGCAACCAAATCACCGAACTGAATTTGACTCAAGCTAGTTTGCAAAGTCTGGGATTTCTCCGATCGGATGCTCCCGTGGCCAGCTTGTTGCTTGACGATGCACTGCTGAGCGACCGGTCTCTGCGCGTCATTCTTTCCAAAACGCATTCATTGTCCAATGTGTCGCTGGTTGGGCTTCGGTTTTCCGGTGATCAACCTGCGAACCTTTCAGGGCTACTCAATATTGGTAGTCTCAGCAATCTAACGGTCGACGAAGGCCTGTACAAAAGTTATACCGACGAACTGAATGGGTTTGCTGCCGAAGCTGGAAACACGCTGTCGGTCATTTTCTATGGGGACGCGAACCTGGACGGCAAGTTCAACAGCAGCGACCTTGTGCAGGTTCTGGCGTCTGGGAAGTACGAGGACGATATTGCTGGGAACTCTTACTGGACCGAAGGCGACTGGAATAGCGATGGCGATTTCGATACGGCCGATCTGATCGTTGCTTTTTCTGGAGGCATCGACTCGGCAGGTGGACGCTACGAGCAAGAGGCGGTAGTTAATGCGGTACCGGAGCCGAGCAGCTTTGCGTTGCTGACGCTCGCCGGGCTCTTCTTACTGACAAAGCGTAGACGCGTTTGAATATCCCCGGGGTTTTCATTGGCGGACTTTCGCCGAGTAGGCCGCGTTAAGCACTCGAGCAATGCCGGGTTGTCTGCAACTAGGCTTATCCGGTCCTGAATCCAGCATCTGCAAGCTCTTGCGAGGATATCATGAGAACACTGCGATTCGTTGCCTTGCTGGCATCAACTCTGGCTGCCGAAGACGGCTAGCTTTCGCGGGGCTTCGGCTAGACGGATTTCGGCAACGTCGAAACGGTGGTAGCAAGTGATATGATCTTAGCTACTGAGAGCCGGAAGGACTCACCGCTCTCGCCGTCCCGCAGGAGCAAGTCGTTCGCCAGTAACAGCCGGTACGACTTCGCATTTTGTTTTGACGACCGGCAGCCCAACAGTGCCAACAGACTCAGGGCCAACAACGCAAAGCTGCTTGGCATCTCCAGTCGCAGGCTCCGCTTACTCGCTCGGCACCGGTGGCCGCGTCCGTCAGGTACAACGGTAGCTGAAACGCTATGGATACAGTCTAGGCCTTTAGATTCGCAATCACTTCCCCGAGGCCTCCTATTCCGCAACTCGCCTCGCATGGTCCGACGACGCGTCAGGGCGTCGGGTTACGAAGACGCGAAGGGATTTGTAGTGATGGCCGGTTCAGAAATGGTGTCCGGAGAGACGATATCGATTCATCAACACATCTCAACGCTCCGAAAAAACTTGATCGAGCAAGGTGTTGTTCAAGCCCAAGACGATCAGAGCCTGTTCGCTGAAGACCACGTATTTCCTTCGCCATCAACGGCTGCTGGTGTCATCCTGGGGCGCAGCACTGACGGCAGGAAAGACTGGAAAACAGCTGAGGGTGTGACCTTAAAACAATTGCAAACCACGGCTGAAAACAACGAGGATGTCCAAAGACTCCTACAAAGAAAAGCCGTTCGTCGATTCTACGAATCTTATGTACAGTTGCGCCTCAACGAAATGCGCGATGTTGCCTAAACACGCTCAAAAGTGCACATGAATGCGACACCTTGCACTGGGTCGAAAAGCGGTTATCATCGCGCCACAGCACTTGTTTTTTAGAGTTGATTCGGGACCGACCGATCCGCCTCATAACCTCGAGGTCGCAGGTTCGAATCCTGTCCCCGCCACTTGTTTTTCCAGTAGCGAAACTGGAAGACCGCAGGGTTATAAACGCTCATCAAAAAGCTGGTGTCAGACGACGCCGGCCTTTTTGCGTATCTACGCCGAGTTTTTCGAAACGGATGTCATTCAGCGAATACTCCGCCACTGCGGTCTATGGCAAGGTTTCATTCGCACCCATGCCGCGCCGCGAGCGCCTCTGGCGGCCAAACAACCGCTGCCGACACCACGGAGCGAATTCGAGTTGGTTCCCGATGACGAGTTTCGCGAGACGCAGCCATCACGCAAGTTACAGTTGGTCCTCGACCCCGAGTTCCTGTAAACGGTTTGGCGACATTTTAGCCGCCGTCAACCCGGACTCGTAATCGGGGCGCGCCACGGGTCGCCTGAAAGTCACACTAGCTTCAAATCCGAGCGAGATCGGATCGCTCGATAGCGATTTGCCCCCCCCGCAAGTCCGGCTTCGCGTGCATCACATTGTTATTCCGCATATTTCAACATTTCAAAAGGGCTAGAATTACGTTACTTGCGGTGGGTTAGGGCGGGAAGATGCGACGCGACACGTTTGCCCAGAATCCGCGGAGCCGAACGCCTGACCAAAGGACAAGCGTAGCAGCAAACAGCGGCAAACGACGCGGCCGAATTCCTACTGTGTGCAGAAGCATTTTCGACGCATTTCGCAGATGCCTCCAACGATAGAGTGCGTATAGGCCTGCCAGATATTCGTTGGCCTCGCGTCGGAGCCTGATCGTTTGTTTCGACCGGCCAGCGACGACACAAGATGCGACGATAATCTGGGAGTCCTCAAGTTCCAGCATCCGTTGGAACGCGAATTTGATGCGAGTGTAAAACCCAACGTTTTGGTTCTCAGATTCTGTTTCCAACATCTTCAAAAACATCCCAAAGTGACGTGCTTCATCTTGGGCAAGTGCAGAATAGACGTTCGTTCCGGACGGATCCGTAGTTGCGTCAGCGAGAACTCTGTAAAGCGTGCTGGCCAGAGCCTCGACGACACACCTCGATACCATTTCGGCAGCCACCGAGCCACGCACAGACTCCCCGGTGGGCGCGTGGTAAGTAACGATTCCCTCGTAGTGCGAAATCGAATTAGGAAAATTGAATGAGGAATCTACTGATTCGGACAAACGCCGCAACATCACGCCATGTTGGCATTCCTCGGTGTTCCATTGGTCGATGGCGATGTTCCAACGCGATTCTCGGTCGCGAAAGATTGCCCGCAAGTAGTCCGCATAGTCATCGCATCGAGATTCAAGGAGGCAGACTGTTTCAGTAATGTGCAGAATCGAAGGCGAAAGCACTGAGTGTGATAAGTTGAAGTCCTCTGGCTGCCAGTGGTTTGAGACTGGATTGATGAAGTTCATGGGCGATGGTACATGTTTAACGGAAGGATCTAGATTCTATTGTAGCGGCCTTGCCAAGCTCACGTAGAGTACTGCCGTAGTTGGGGAAGCGGAATAACGACAGCGGTAACGGAGCCGTCACAAAAAAACTATGATTTCAAAATCCGCGTGATCGGCGGCTCCCGTTCACCGCTTGGTTATCCACCCCTAATTGTTACATTCGGAGATTGCTCACCTTTGATCTTCTACGTTGGCTGAAGTCAAAGATCGCTCCGAACGCCGTTCCCATTGCTACGCTCTGTGCCATGTTTCCCGATGATGCTCCGTATGCCGCACCCATCGCGACACCGATTGCGACACCGATTGCGACACCAACTCCAATTCGATTTCCATTTCCGAATGAACTACTTTTCGGTTTGCTGTTCGCCAGCGACACCTCTTGGCAACTTCATCAATGGTTCGGTGTAATTGCAGTGTTTTTGGACGGATAACTATTAATCATAAGTGGATCGACCAAGTTGCACCATTTCTTGATGACCGGAAAGCAACCGTTAGAAAAATGAACCTTGCACCACACATCCCCCCGTTCTGCGTCTAGCCAAGAACCGAACGAACTGAGACCTACATGTAAGGTGCGCACAACCTATGCGTAAACGCGATCAGACCGCGCTTCGCCGCCTCACGTTGCCAAGCGCCACCCGCGACCTTCGCCAAACACCTGTTGGTGTACCGCCGCCCACCTAGGGAAGCCCCTGTCCCCCCTCTGTGAACTGTACCGGTCGTGGCCCAGTGTGTAGAATGGCCCTCTGAAATTTCCATCCGCCCGGAGTTCAGACCATTTCACGTCGCCACATTCTCTTTTTTGATCAGATCAGAGCGATCATCATTGCTCTGGTAATTTTGCACCACGCCGGCCTTGCTTTCACAACGTGGGGGTGGTTTGGTGTTGTTGTCAGTCAGGAACCCGGTCCTATCTTTCAAGCGATCAATGATTTTTCATATTGGTTCCTTAATTCGTTTGGCATGTGCATACTTTTCCTGATGGCAGGCTATTTCACACCACGCTCCGTGCATAAAAAAGGAATCAAGGGTTACCTCAAGGATCGCTTGTTGCGGATTGGTCTCCCTTTTCTTTTTGGCCTGCTACTGATCAACAATCTCACTTTCCTGGTCGGGGACGTCTTTCCAACCAGCGTATTCAAATGGAAATCATGGGCTGAATTTCCGTTCAATCACATCACCGTCTTGTGGTACCTGGTGATGCTGTTTGGATTTGAACTGCTCTATTGTGTCTTTGTTGCTCTGCGCAGCTATGAATTCGAAGTTGACGACAGCGTGGCACTACCGGGTGTTCGCTACTGGGTGATCAGCGCGGTGGTGCTGGCTTTGCTGGAGGTGTTAATGGGTCAGCAAACCTGGCTCTGGAGGGCACTGACCCGGTCTCCCCTAGATGGCTTAGGTATCCAGGGGGCACATTCCTTCACCTACGGCTTCTTGTTCGCCGTTGGCTGCAAGGCGGCTTCACACCGCTGGCTAGAGCGTATCGATGTCCAGTTTGCCGTCCGCTGGTTCCGTGTGTCCGTTTTTCTTTCCCTCGTCGTGCTTGGCATTGTGTTGGTGCTGGCTCTGCAGGGTGACCTCGCCAAACAGGCAGCAAGTGAAATAAATCGAACCGTCAGCGTTGCTGATCTTAAGGCTCTGAAGGGTGATCTCGCCAAACAGGTAGCCAGGTTTGACGTGCTAAAAGCGGCCTTAAACCCTTTCGTTGGCTGGGGCGTGATGGCCTATCTACTTGTCTGGAAGCAGCGCCATGAAGCACTGGGGGGTCATTGGCTTGCTCAAGCTGGCGTCGACAGCTACGGGGCCTACATCATCCACTCGCTGTTGCTTGTTTTTGTCATGGGTGTGATCTCGCTAGTTGACTTGAACGATTGGGTCAGCTGGTTGCTTGGATCCGTTCTTGGGATCGTGCTCTCGTTTGGAGTGAGTCACCAGTTGAGGCGTATTCCGGTTGTCCGCCGTGTGGTGTGACTGAGTCCATGGCTACATAAAGACGGCGAAAGCGGAACGGGACCGGGCATAGAGTCGACTGTTGAGGTTTCTGTTGCTCATGGACCTACATCCGTCTGGAGGTCGCTGTTCTGAGCCAAAGACTTTTTGCTCGCCGCGTATATAAAGCAGGAAGAGACTGGCGGAGGCAGAGGATGTGTCGCCTATTTTAGTGAGGCCATAAGAAATACCCGTCGCTGCACTTCCACTCGCTGCACTTCCAGTCGTTGCCACCGGTAATGCCTATGAGTCACAGCATTCACCTCTTCCTGAGTCTACGAAGGCCAATCGGAAAAAGCGGTATTTAACATGCTCGTTCTTTTCCCACACTAATCAATTTCATACCTTCCTCTCATGTAATTGCCGGTTGAAACCCAAAACTGGACCTGGCCAATGAGCTGTCCAGGTCGAATCGGCTGAATGGTTTGTAATCTCTAGAATCAATGGCGGGATGCATTCGACGGATTCCTTCGCTCACGGAATACCCGATCGGTCCAATCCCAGAAGATATTCACACGGCAACGCTCGAAACCTTTTTCGAACGAGCAGGTTCTATTCAATCACGACGACTGGCTTTCTCAACATCGATTCAATGCCCTAGGATCGCTGACGAATCAAGAGTTTGTCCGTTAATCAGGTGTGCCTACACCGTGGGAAAATTCCCCATAGAGACCCACCCCAAGTAGGCGAGCGTCAGAAAGAAGACAATCAGAAACGAATAAACATGAAGCTGGCCTGAAACACGTTTCGTGCATACTTTCCAGATGCCCAATGCGAGTTGCAACAAGGCCAGCGGAGGCAGCAGCCAAAAACAGAAGAGATTGCCCAGGATCCAAAGTCCAAGTCCCCCTCCCCACCCACCGGGGTTGTAAAAATCTCGAATGCCTATTTCGCTGAGAAGAAATGCGATCGCATACACAATGGGTGGCCAGAAGATGACAAGCGTTCCACGCGAAGTCTGCGGGGGGGGCGAGGAACGCTGCGGCCGGTGTGTGTCGGCTTCTGGTGAGTGAAAGGGGTTATCCATCGTTGAAAGCTTACGCCCAGAGCACATCGGCTTGAATTATCATTAAAGATGATAACGTACTCTCAGATTGAAATAAATCATGCTGGGCTTCGACCGAATTCAATGAGAGAAATCGAGCAGTTGCTGTACAAACATCGAGGCCGAATGTTTGACAACCGCTCAACGCACGGCCAAAATGCAGGCCCTCAGTGGATCAAAATCCCGATGAGTAATCAGTTCGCCGCTACCCCGACGAGACAAAACAGCTGATGGTTCTCCGTATTCTCCACTTCGCACGCCGCTGGTTACGCTACCGCAGCCCGGAAAGGCTACCCTCGGAGCTGAAGGAACTCGAGGAGGTTCACATCAGCGACAAACACCACGCGTTGATGCGCAGGCATGGCGCTTTCATCAAGGCAAAGCTGGACCAACAGGCGCCAGACGATTCCGATGAGCGCGGCGTGAGAAAAAGCCTGGGTGACACCACATTCCTTGAAACGGATATTGCGAAAATCGCCAACAGCTACGAAGCCCAGGTGATTGAATTGACCGTATTTCGCCTGCTGGAAACACAACAGTCATCAGACCGCGGTAAAAAGACGCCGGCCAAAGGCGCCTGGATATCCGAGCTCTGGCACGCCGATAATTACCCCCCGGACGCATTCAAAATACTGATCTACCTTACCGATGTGGGCGAAGACAATGGACCGTTCGAGTATCTCACCCCCGTTCAATATCACCCACCGGATTCTTCCCTGAGCTGGAGGGATACGCGCATTGCGAATCCGGGACATGGTCACAAGGTGACGGGGCCAGCCGGCACCACCATCATTTTCAAAAGCAATATTCCTCACAAAGGGAATTACTGCCGTACAGGTCATCGCGACGTCATCATGATCGGGCTCAGCCTGCCCGGTCCACTGCGGCGCCTGAAACGGAAACTGGCGCCCCTGGTTCCCGCCTTCAATGATCCCTGGGGGGGGCACTTCCGGGATTTCCGCAAATGAGGTTACTGAGGGGCAAGACTTCACTCCAGCTGATCTATGCCTGGCCCCAAAGATTTCCCAACGGAGCTCCGTTACCGCTGCGCCTGTTGCTGCGAGCAGTCGTCTGGGCGGACCGCTGGTTTTTCCGCTTCTTCCCGGGACGGCCACCGGCGGAGTTGGAGAACATTCTTCGCGGCAGGAAAGTGTGTATTGCCGGTCCTTCGAAATCCATTGAACTTCTCAATCGTTCTGCCGTGGAATCCTACGACGTAATCGTGCGCCTGAACAATACCTGGCCCGTGGATAGCAAACGGCAGGCACACACTGGGGCACGCTGCGAGATCTGGTATCACGTGTGTAACGAGGTGATTCATTCTGAGCACATCGGCCAGGCGGAAGGATTTGCAGATATTCTCCATGTCCGGCTGATGCCGCACGTAAATGGCCAGAGCCTGCACTGGTGGTGGTGGAAGATCTGGAGCGGCGACACCGAGGTTGACCCACCCGGCTTACCCAATCAATATTCGTCGATTAGCTCGGCGTGCCGAGAGCACAAGGTTCCGCAAACCGACTTTCACCATGGCAGGACCATGCGCTATCTCGCCAGGATGGGAGAGAAGCCCCGGGGAGTGGTCAACACGGGTTTTTTTGCCATTTGTGAATTGCTGGACTGCGACCTCAGTGAACTCCATGTCACCGGCATCACCTTCAATCGAGAAAACGACTATGATGGGTACCCCGGCCCTCACGGTGGCCTGCGACAACGCGAGGGAGATGGAACCCACCACAACGCAGATAACCTATTCGAAATTTTTTGTCGGTTGGTCCAGCGCGACAGTCGGATTACCATGGATGACACCCTGTCGCGATTGGTAAGACAACATGAAACATCTTGACGACATTGCAGTCATCGTTCAGGCACGACTTGAATCTGAGCGGGTTCCCAACAAAATGATCCGGCCATTCGCAGGCACCACCTTGTTGGACATCGCGGTCACGAAAATGACTACTTCCACCGTATTTGGTGCAGAGCAACTCTACCTGGCGGTACACGAACCCGAATTGCTCGCCATTGGCCATCGATATGGCGTGAACATCTTCCACAGGAGCCTTGCATCCGCCCAGGCGGAAGGCGTTCCCCTGACATTGCTGTATGAATGGTGGGACAAGCTTCCCTTCAAGTACGCCGTGCTGATCAACGCCTGTAATCCCCTGTTGACCATCGACACGATTGACCGCTTCGTTTTGCAATATGCCCGCAATGAAAGTGATGGCCTGTTTGGCGTAATGAAAAAGCGCAACTACACCTGGCACCTGGACGGAACCCTGGCCTCGGAGTCGCCCGGCCAGGGGGCTGCCATGGATACCAAGTTGGTGGCGCCGTATTACGAGGCCGCGCATTGCCTGTATGCCGGCCGCCTCGATCGGATTGGTCAGGGTATCTGGATGGGTGACATGGATCGACCGGGGGACCTCTCACTTTTCGAATTGGATGAACTCGAAGCATTCGATATCGATTACGAGTGGCAGTTTCACGTGGGCGAAGTACTGTTCAACTCGTCCGACAAACTGCCGAAGCGGCAGGAATAGAGCACCCTACGGGATCTTATCTCAAAGCACCGATCCTGTCTCTGCCTACCCTTGGGTGAATGTCGTAGCCGCCGATAAAGGAAGTTCCTATGAGTTGCCGGTCGTGAGACACCCATGAGATGGGTCGAACACTTCTCGGAAGCGGTTCCAGATGACCTTCTCAAGCCGACACCACCGAGCGAATTCGAGTTGGTTCCCGATGGCGAGTTCCTCGAATCCCAGTGTCGCGAATCCCAGTGTCGCGAGACGCAGGCATCACGCGAGTTACAGTTGGTCCTCGACCCCGAGTTCCTGTAAACGGTTTTGCGACATTTTAGCCGCCGTCAACCCGGACTCGTAATCGGTGCGCGCCACGGGTCGCCTGAAAGTCACACTATCTTCAAATCCAAGCGAGTTCGGATGACTCGATAGCGATTTGAACCCCGCTCCACCAAACTCGAACCGCACGATTGTCACGGGACAAATGGGGCGGCGAAAATTGAGGCCGAATGTTTGACAACCGCTCAAAGTACGGCCAAAATGCAGACCCTCAGTGGATCAAAATCCCTATGAGTCAAGCCGCGGGCCGCGCGGGTCTTGAAAACAATGTCGTTCGCCGCGGCCCGGTGAACCCGGACGTTGGGCAACTACACAGTAACCAAAGATCTGGAGGTCCGCATGCTGTCTGTGCGACAGTTCACGAACCAGTTATTTGACTTAAAAGTCCAATATCGACAGGACAACGCCTGGGTCGGCAACTGGAACGAAAGTTGGAATAACGAAGCCGTCATGACGAGATTCATCGGATTCGCATACACATTGTGTGCAGCCACAGCGAGGAATGCCCTGAAGCTGACTGTGCTGGGCGGAACAGAAATTCGCTTGGATGAGACTTATGTGCGGAATTTCGGGGTGTCGGCGGCAAACGAAATTCAGGACAATGAAACCGAAAGATGGGTTCGCGAAGAGCAGACTAGGCGTGATCAGCGGGCGATGAATCCCCATCCAAGTTCGCGCAATCCAGACCGATCGCCTGCGCCAGTCACCGTCGTCGAAAGCATCCTGAGCGAAAAAGGTTGGACCCCCATCCTGAACGACTCACTGATTCTGGGTGCAATCACTGCAGGTCAGGACTTCGCCCTGGGTTTGACTCCTGCAGAGCAAGCGGATTGGAATGCCATGAATGGCGCAAAAGCGAACAAAACTGCGGTCGTCGCCACCAGATTTGGAGATACGCCGGCATTGATTATTGCGTGGAAATCATTCCTCAATTCCCAGAAAAGGATGTTCTTCTTTCCTTGGGGTGGTCCCCGTGTCCTCACGCGAGAATTGTTGGGGCTATCCTACTTCGGATACAGGCCGGAGTTTTCATGGCATCAAATTCGCTTCCACGCCGGCGCAGGCAAGAGGGTGTTCCATGACTTCAGGACGTACCTTCAGAAATTGAGCGATGTTGGATTTCATGAGCCGACCAATCAGGCCAAGATCATGGAAACGATCTCAATGTACCTATTCAATGATCGAACAGCGATAGGTTCGCCCTGGCCCCCTACGACAAAGACCGCTGTGTGACTTTTGGCTGATGCCTCTATTCACGGAGTTGTTTGGAAAACAACGATGCGAGCAACAAATCATTCCACCCGACCCGCACCAGCGTGCCTCTCATCAACGTTAAAGATTTCTTTGGTGTTGTTTGTTGCGTGCCGCGGGCGGGTGAATTCTGTGAGTTGCCGGTCGTGAGACACCCATGAGATGGGTCGAACACTTCTCGGAAGCGGTTCCAGATGACCTTCTCAAACCCATGAAAATATTGAGCAGCCAGTCATGAAAAGAGACGACGATCTTCTGCAGAGCACGGAAAAGACGTTCATCGATTCCACAAAATCCGTGACCTTGACCCGTGGCCAGACCATCATTGCCTGTGTCGTGGGATTCATCCTGGGTGGAATCGCATGGTTCCCGATCGGATTCCTGATCGGTCCACCGTTGTGCTACTTCGCACTGAAGTTCAGTATTCAACGCTCGAAAGAGATGAAGAATTGGGCCCAGCGCAATGGCTGGGTCAAAAGCAACCTGAGTCAGGCCGATTCGATCATGGAATCGTTCCAGGCCGGGCTTGGTTCATCCCATCTATGGAGTCGGGATCCCGCCTACTCGGGTGACCTGTATCACCGAGGAGATGGGGATTCCCGAGTCGTCCTTTGCTCCATCGTAAAGCAGAACACCGATGAGGGGGAGGGAGACGACGACTATCTGGTCGCACACCATCCGAATAAATGTCCCGACATCACGATCATGTCGTCAAAATCCGCGAGCCTTGTTTCGAAGATCCCATGGCCCAGCAACCGGCACAAGGTCGAGTTCGAGTCAACGGAATTCAACAAGAGCTGGATCGTCATGAGCACGGATCCGAAATCCGCCTATGACTACCTGGATCAATCCACCATCGATTACTTGAACCAGATCACCATGGACTGTGCGATCGAATTCACGGGTGACATCGTCGTGATTCGATACGACTCCAACAGCATCGACAACACGGTCGGCCTCGAAAAGTGCATACGCTGGTTCGAGGAGTTGACGAAAGCGGTGCCCGACGATCTCCTGCCCGCGATGTCCCTTCTACCGAATTCCTCGTCGTCCTGATCCAGCATCACGACATGACATCGCCAGGAATGCCCTGCGGGTTCTAGAGCCTGAGGTAATCCCTATGAGTAAGATGGCACGCTGAAAGCTGTTTCCAATCCGAAGTTGACGCCAGACGAATTCATAAACAAATTGACTCTTCACGCCATCAACGTGACCGGAAACATGCTCGACTTTTTTTACGATGACGAAAACATGTTTTGGGGTCACAGCGTAATCGTGAACTCGATGGACGGGATCGCATTCACTGATACACATGCCGAAATCTTCGGTTGACCCTGAACTAGCGGCATAACAAACGCATGCACCGGAGTTGCCGACCGGTGACGCTGGTCGTTCGATGACACAAGTCCGAGCCTTACGGATTATGGACGCGGCTACGCCCGAAACATCTCAACAAACACCCACACCGCCGAGCTCACCATTGTCACTCCCGGGTCTTTTTGCTTGGGTGGCGTGATCTGTTGAGATCACGCGACACCATTCTGCACCAGTATGACCTAAACTCATTTCGCTCACATGATATCAGCTGCGACGATTCACTGAGCCTCGACGACGCACGCCAACGCTTTCTCGACATGTTTCACACCAAATCTCAACTATCCGACATTGCGATTGATTCACTTAAATCCAAAACTATCCTTCTCTCTCGCATTCTTGCATTTTCGCAAGTGCGATGGATGAGTCTCCTGCCTCTTGTATTCACGGGCTGGTGGAGCGCAAGTCAAGTTCTTGCTGTCCCGCACGACAATTTGGTTACAACAGTATCCACACTGGCTTTGTCGCTTGTTTGGTTCTTCATCGCATCGTTCTGCGGGCTGTTGATCCAGGCGATTTGTGTCAGGCCATTTGTAGCATTCCTCAATTGGTATGTTCGGTTACCTGATGTTCTCATCTAACAAAATGATGCAGCCGAGTTGTGGTCGGCCCCCAGTTTGCGAATGTGAGTCAATCGCCCCAACCGGCTGATCATAGACGTTAGCCAGCAAGTGAATTGCTCATGTCCACGAAGACGCTCTTGATAATCTACATGCTCGCAGGGATCGCGGTTGGATCTGTCACAGAAGCCCACTTGCACAAGGAGGTTGGTTTCTCTTCCGTAGTGCAGTATTCCATCCTTGCAGTCGCGGTGCTTCTCGTCATTTGGAACTGCATCATGTATAAACAGGCATTCGCAACACCTGAAACCAGATTCGAACCTTTCGCGCCTAGCGAATCCGAGGCTTATTCTTCCGATGCACGACCGCTTCTCCGTGGATAGGCCATTACTCCGCAACGAGAACCTTTCATGACACGTTTCTTCGACCGAGTGATACGCAGGTTCCGGCCGTCGAAGCCCAGCGCCGCGCCGATCCTCGACAAGGCCGTCGAGAACGAAAAGGCTCGCGTGGTGTTCTGCGCCTTTGGCAAGCGCTCGTTTTCGGGGGCAGGCAAGGTGACTCCGAAGCGGTTCTTTCCGGTGTTCTGCAGCACGTTGAATGCGACGGGGTTCTCGACCTTTTTCGTCTCGACGCCAAGAGAGCTTGCGGCGGTCGCCAGAGAGGACTCCTGCCTCGTCCATATCTATAATGAAGAAATAGTCGAAAACGCCAAGATCTTTCGCCACGCGGTCCAAGAGGCCATGGGCGCCATGCATCGGGGCGTTGTGTTCAACGACATTGCGTTGGGCAACCTGATCTCGCGAAAGGATTTGACCAATATACATTTGGCGCAAGCCGGCATTGCCGTGCCCCGGCAACTGCAGTCCGCAGATGAAGCTGCGCGCGTGTTCAGCAATGCTGTCTCCAGCTCGGGAGCCGTGGTGTCCGAAGAATTCGAACCGTCCCGCTACAATACCGAGTTCATCGACACGCGGGTGGCCTACAAGGGGCGGGAATACTTTACGACGGTCCGCCTCCTCTGCGTGGGAGGAACTCTCCTGCATTGCAACATCGGCGCACGCCGCGCCACGGAGAGTCCCGCTGTGCACGGCGCGGACATACCGCTCGATCCGGACTTGGTCGAATACCTTTACGGACATCTCGTAGAACGCCGGCTGGAAGCCCTGATCGATCTCGCCGCGCGTCTGGGGCGTGCCCTGGGGCCCGGGTTTTTCGCTCATGATCTTGTGATCTGTTCGAAAACCGGCGTTCCTTATGTCTGTGAGGTTGGCGTCAAGTTCCACGCCAAAGCCTACGAAACACGTCTCCTGCCGATCGCCGATCGATTACCCTGTCAACGCCGAATCTTTGATGGAACCTATGAACTAGAGTCGGCCCAGGCCTTTCTGAAAGAGTACGCTCGCCAAGCTGAAGCGCTGCGTGCATGACCTGCTCTGACAGTTCGCGCATGAACGCGCAGCCGCCGATACGCGTTTAGCGGCTGCATGTGGGGGCTCACAAGACCACGACCGCACCCCTGCGCGTCCGCGGGCATCGGCAACAGCGGCAGTCGTCGTACCACCGCCCGCTGAGCGACGTTCCGCCGGGTTCCCGCAATGACCTCACAGTCCCTAGGAGGATCGGCCAGCGCCTGCTGTTTCGCGTCGGTGCGATGCAAAGGTACGCTCGGTCTCCTCCCCCGGCGCGCCGCCGTACGGTCGCTGGTGAGACCTGCCTCCCTGGAATCGACGACGGGCCTCCTCGTTCGTCTACCTTCGCAATATCTTGAACGTGTCGATTTGGCCGAATGAAGGAGCGTCGTGATAGCACGTTTCGGATCGGCGTGGCTGATTGCTGCAATCCGCAATTCGTGCTCGCTCTCGATCGTGCTGGCTTACGTGGCGGTCCCCAGTTCGCCCCGCGCCCGAAGCGCTCGAAGCGCTCGAAGCGCTCGAAGCGCTCGAAGCGCTCGAAGCGCTCGAAGCGCTCGAGCAGATCCGAGCCACGCCGGCAGATTCGAACCTTTCGCGGCTCGCGAATCCGGTGCTTATTCTTCGGATCCACCCCGCATTACTCTGCCGGTGCGCGAAGAACAAAGAAGTACCCGGTTGTTGCATCGTCCCGCGGAAAGAGACGAAACACGGCGCCCAGCAGCAGCAAAGGAAACAAACACGCCGCCAGCCGAACCTGACGTGGACTGCCAGTCACGAGCGGCCGCCGGCTGTTGCGGCTCACCTGTTCAAACTGATGAAAAAAATCGTCCAATCCGTGACTGGTAAATCGAAAATAATCATGCGGAGCATCATGAATCCCAAGTAAGAATGGTGTTGAGCCGATCAACACTCCACCCGGCTTAAGAACACGCAGAATCTCAGACACGCCCGGTCCGGCTGCGGAATGTGCTCGAGAACCACCAACATGAACACCCCAGCGAAAGTATGAGTTCCGCGGGACGTGTAATTTTGCCACTTTGAACGGCTTGCCTCATCGCTGGCGGACCATGACTCACCGCGTGAATTTTTTGCATCGGGATCCATCAACTCGAGTCTGGGGCCGGTACCATCTGGCAAAACGTTCAAATGGAGCGGCGAAAATTGAGGCCGAATGTTTGACAACCACTCAAAGTACGGCCAAAACGCCAGGTCCTCAGTGGATCAAAATTCGCATGAGTTATTTTGCCTCAAACAAGGTCCCAGTGCACTCTCGAAGTGTTTCTCGGCTATTATTGATATCTGATGCTGCCTGCTGGATCGGGTGGCGGTTACGACATTAGGACATTGCGATGCTTAATGCGACGACTTTTCACGCAAGCAAACATCTTGCGGATATCGATCTGGGACCAGTGCAGGAGTGTTGCCTCTTCTGTGACTCTACCGATCAGTTGAGTGTCATCAGCCGCCTTCAGAGAGATCCAGTGGTGGATTTAATGAAGTGCGCGTCCTGTGGTGTCTGTACCGCTTCGCGCATTCCGACTGTCGATGCGCTGAGGAATTATTACGGAGGCTATTACGAACAGGCCGGCAATGCTGAGGGAGGTCATTCAAAGGTTACCTTTCACAACACAATGCGGTTCGCCATCCACTTAGCGAAGGTGATTCGGCCGGTATTGGGAGAGGGGTCCTTAACCATTCTCGATTTCGGTGGTGGTGACGGCACAATTGCTAAGGAGATGGCGGAAGGCTTGATCAGCCCGGTACGTCCATCCGCTACAGTGACGGTGGTGGAATACCAGGATGAAGTCGTCGAAAGTTCCGAACACGTCACCATGCGACATGAATCCTCTTTGGATGCGGTCGATAAGCAGGTCGAATCCTTCGACATTATTATCGCCAGCGCCATCATCGAACACCTGCCCGAAGCCAAGGACGAAACCGAACGATTGCTTTGTTTGCTGAAGCCTGGCGGGGTACTTTACGTCCGAACCCCCTTCGTGGTCCCGATCATGCGGCTAATGAATTCTGTGGGACTCAAACTTGACTTCACGTTCCCCGGCCATCTTCACGATATGGGCCAAGGATTCTGGGAGGGCTATTTCTCACAGCTCAGTGCATCTGGACCTTATCGGATTGTCACTTCTCAGCCATCTATTGTTGAAACAACGTTCAGTGAACATCCTGCCCGGACGTTGTTTGCCTATTTGCTTAAATCCCCGTGGCTTATCCTGCGAAGCGCATATCCGTTTGTCGGGGGGTGGGAAATATTTGTGCAAAAGTCTTGAGGGGTATGGCCACCAACATCACCGTCCTCAACAGTGGCTCGTATGTTGTTTTCAGACTCTTCGTCATAGACTGTACTAAAGCCGCGTCTGCGGCACAGTTCCTTCGCCGAAACTCCAGCATGTACCCCCTCCAGCAACCCGATAACCTGCTCCTCGGCAGACCACTTCTTAATATCCGTCTCCTGCTTTGAACACGGACCCTACTCAGTTCAGGTTGGAACCGAAATCGGGGGGCTAGGTCAATATCTAGCCACTGTTTTTTTGCGGTGCATAGAAATGCCCTCTTGTCTCTGGGAGAAAAAAACGATGCAGAGAGAATTTCTTAAATATACATTTGCAATCGGCGAGTATAAACAGGTTTAATCAATGACTGACTTTTCTGCGAAAATAGCATAAACATGGCTGAAACTACGGTTGGTGTCGAAAAGCACTTCATGGACATGAAGACTTTCCTAACTGGTTCTTAGGGCCTCTTGCTTGTGTGAGACGTTTTATGCATGTGCTGATCTTCCCTAGCTGCAACGAACCTGGACTCGAAGTTATCGATGCACTGAGCTGTCATCCGCGAATTGAGGTTTGGGGTGGTTCGAGTTTTGACTTGTTGTCCGACCCGTCTCGTCTGCTGCTGGGTGAGCGACACCATGAGCTTCCCGCACTCAGCTCGGCCGGCTTTCGCGGCGAGATGAGGAAATTCTGCAAAGATCACAGCATCGACTTCGTTTTTCCCACAGTCGACGCTGTCGTGGCCGAGATGTCTGACTGGACCGAATCCTTCAAGCTAATCGGCCCAAGCCACGAGTTAGCCGAGCTAGTGCTGTCCAAGGCGCGTGTATACGACGCCGTCCGCGACGTCGTGCAAGTCCCGCGCACATTTAACCCGAAATCGATGGAGCTTCCCGCTTTTGCAAAGCCGGAGATTGGGAGCGGGTCTCTCGGGGCCGTGCGTCTTGACGATCTTGCGAGCATCGAGACGGCAGTCGCTGCCGGTCTGCTTGTGCAGGAGTACTTACCAGGGGACGAATTCACGGTGGACTG
Source organism: Pirellulaceae bacterium (assembly GCA_029243025.1). Taxonomy (NCBI): domain Bacteria; kingdom Pseudomonadati; phylum Planctomycetota; class Planctomycetia; order Pirellulales; family Pirellulaceae; species Pirellulaceae bacterium. Next base: position 62,339 of record JAQWSU010000052.1, read on the forward strand.
CATCAGTGGAGTCGATGGACGGCTGCTGGCTTGCAGTGTGCGTCAACGCTTGAACTATGGCGGCGGCATTGCGAAGGCAGCCACCTGTCTAGAACATTTGGAGATCGAACGCCACGTACAGGCAATCGCAGAGAGGCTTCCGCTTGCTGGTCCATGGTTTGCTCAGTTTCGCGAAGACGGAGAGGGCACACCGAGGCTCCTGGAGGTGAATGCGCGTGTAGGGGGCTCGTCCGGCGTAACGAGGCTGGCAGGCATCAACATTCCACTAATGGCGGTGCTCGCCTTTTCTGGATTGGAAATCGACTCACCACGACGAATGGCGAGCACCACAATTACGCGCCGTCTCGACCTAAATGGCGACGTCGATGACTTCGATTGGGTTGTTTGGGATCTCGATGATACTTTGGTGCATGCGGGCGAAGTGGTCGATCCCAAAATGGTCGCATGGCTGTACCGCTTCAATCAGGCAGGCAAGCTACAGTCGTTGGTTACGCGTAACGTCGATCCACGAACTGTGATCAGTCGAACCCGTCTTCCGGATTTTTTTGATCACATTGTTTCGACAACCGACAAGCTTGCGGCCATCCGGGCCCTGCTCTCCGAGCAGGGTGCAAGCGGCGAGCGCGTGATCATGATCAACGACTCCGGTGCTGAAAAGATTCTATTCAAGCGCGAACTTCCTGCAATCCGAACCATCGCTCCTGACGCAATCAATGTTTTGCGGAGTTGATCTCCAGGTTCCGCGCCTCCGTCGGCCCAACTGGTCTTAATGATGCTATCCAGAGGAACTAACGTCTACGAAAAAGATCTCATACAATCCCGGGGCTTCAACTACAGCTGCGTGGGCAGGCAGGGTATGCAAAGCGCACCGATTTGCACCCAAGCACCGATTTGCACCCAAGGGGTCATCCCGAACGCTCAGTTCTCATAAATCTGGATATTGCTGAAGCGGCTCTCGCCATTCTGTGCGCCGCGATCGTGGTCCATCACAAAAAACAGGTACTGCATGGCGCCCGTGTAAAACTGCCCCACCGGTATGGCGTCGTGCGTACTGCCTTCCCCCCCCGCCGTAGTCGCGTTAGTTTTGCCACCCCCAGTTCTGGGAGCCGTACACGTGGAAGGTAAACGCACTACCGGCAGTGATACTCAGATCATTATCAAAGCCAATGGAGTGAATTTCGCCCTGCGTCGCACTGCTGAAATCGAACTCGATGACCGTGTTTTCCCTGATCGTATAAGAGAAGGCGATCTGCTTCCACAGGTTGCCCGTCAGGTGCAAGGTGGCGCCGTCGTCCTCGATACTGAACGTGCCGGTGCCATCCTGTGAGCCCACATAGGAGCCAACAGTGAATTCATCGAAATCGATACCGCCGGAGGGGGGCGGGGCACAGCCACATCGATGGTAAAATCCTGGGTGTCGACACCAACCGCGTTCTCGGTCTGGATCTGCACCAGCTGGCCCTCTTCCTGCCCGCTGACCGGCGTCCGGGCCACCACACCCGCCGCACTGACGGTCATGCCCGCGGGGCCGGAGACCAGCGAGAAGCTGATGGGGGCTGTGCCACTGGCCTCGACGGTATTGTCGGCGTCGTAACGATCAGCTAGACGGCAAATTGGCAGCACTGCCAGAGACATGCACGGCACTATTCTGCCGTTGCGGAGAGAAGCCAAAGACACTGTAGGAGAAAGAAGTTCTGATGATCCGTGGCGCAAACAATCTTCCACTTCCAAAGGAGGGCACCGCTACCCGATCGTGCTTGGCGGCGCCTCCCACGTGAATTGCGGCGAAGGCTATGCCATTTACGCCAATGGCAAACTGCTCGCCGAATCAGCCGCCGGAGAAGCGGTCGAACTCATGAGCTCGTTAACCGACAAGCAGCACGGTCTGCAGCCCTTGATGTCGGCTACCGTCACCGTGGGTTCATTCTTCTCGCGCCCATTCAGCCGGGACCGGACAGGTTCCCGATCATTCTTCTTTTCCCCAAAGACGGCCCGGGTACCTGCTACTCGACGTGTCCGTCAAAGATACGTCTCAGAAGCAGCTCTTTGACGTCTCTCAACCGAATTGCGGCTCTCGGCCTTGTTTTTGGTTGACTGCCGCTCGCCAATAGAAGAATTCCCTCTGGAATATGATACGCGGTCGCCGATTTGACTGGGTAAATTTCAAATCCCGCCTCTTCCCAGGGAATCCTGGGGGATTCCTCCCCAAGTATAATCCAGCCACTATCGTGTTCCGCCTGGCTGGGACTTATATGAGTCAGGCTCAGGGTCTCACCCTGACTACAGGCGGTAAATACTTGCCTGCCCGTGCTGGTTCTGAGCTTTGAGATCACGGTCTCAATGGCTCCTCTGAAGCTTCGCTCTTTTATATCGATCACGATCTGCGGAATCATGGCGGAGCGAATTTCGTATGCGTGGCTGGGGATTTCTGCGAGCGTCAAAAGACGTTCCGGTTGACTCATGCGCATTTCCAGGCACTGTTCGTGTTCGGGAAATATTTGCTCTTGTCCCATGCTCGAGGCAATCGCAACAATCAACTCAGGATTCTCTTTGCGCCAATGCAAAACGTCCCGCAGGCAAGCTTCCAGAGACTCGACTGTACGGTCCGTCTCAATCTCGCCACCTGCTGTGAGCCCCCGGTTGATGAGCAGGTCCCAGTGCCGGTGCATTAGCCCGGCAAATGAATTCGTGAAATAGGTGCTGAAGTCTGGCGGGGACTTTGGATTGAAGATGCTCTTGAAATGCGCCCAGCCGAGATCGTTTATCTCGAAGGCTCCGGACTGTTCATTCAGCGTATTCCAGAACGTCTGCGTCAATTCCGAATCGTCCATGGCAGATAGCAGCAACCGGAGCGAGCGACCTGAAAGATTGCCAGATTCGTTCTGCTGGACCTGTTCCTGGCAGAAGCGAGTAAACGCTTCGAGCCGGTCGGGATAGCTTTTGTCCTGCGCGCCAAACGGGTCGGGGACAAAGAATCCGTTGGGCCCGGGGTCAATGGCCGGCCATGCACCCATGGACTGGAAGATGCCGATCGATTTTCCCCGGCCGCGGACAGCTTCCCAAAGGGGCTCCCCGTTGCAGGTCCCGAGCGGTTGTCCCAGGAACCTTGCGCCATGATCAGCGGGTTCAATTCCCCGATGCAGTGTCGGCCAGGTGATCCAGGGTGAGAGGCTGTTCTTGGGGTAATCGATTCGTGTCGTATAGGTCTCGGACTGAGATTCGATCTCGCGCCAAATAGGGGAATGGTGCGTCAGAACCTCGTCCCACATTCGCCATGGGATCTCATTGAATTCCAGTAGAAGCAGGGGACGGGTGATATAATCGCTCCTTTGACCTCGCTCATTGTTAGTGAAAGAGCTTGCGAACACACTCCGCGGTCCGTGCCAGGTGTTTTAAACCCGGAACACACATTGATCAGACTAAACCCGCACGGAACCAATGGCAAGGGCACGCAAATTACGGAAAGCACCATTGAATCGGACAAAACAGGCCCAGCAATTTCGGATTGCCTTCAGCAAATGGATTTGACGTTCGTCGGGAGTATTGTTTTCTTCTCACCTGACCTGGTGGATGCGGGGAGTACTCGTTTCGGCATCGCACGATCACCGAAGTGGTCCTTCGTTCAACAACCGCGCGCATATCTTGCATGAAAATTCCCTGTCCCTGATGTCTCCCCGGCCAAACTCCAGCAACGGCTAGGCTCGGAACACCAGGTCAGACCCTCGCACGCAATCCCGAAGGCTCGGGAAGCCTAGACAGCTGCGCGGGACTCAGCTACTTGCTTCGCTTATTGATCGGACCAAATTTAAAGGGGACCGTTGTGGTATCAGATCTGGCACAAGATAGGCTCTGGCCCCAGCGCTTGAATTTGCCCTGGTGTCATCTTTCGGAAGACCGCGCCATGTTGCTCAATCTGGACAGTGGCGAGTACTCCGAGCTCGGTGGCGCTGCGCCCTTTATCTGGATTTGCCTCAATGGCACATCCACGTTTGAAGGTGTTGTCCAACGGATGACGAGCCGCTTTGCCATTGATCACGACCGGGCAAAAAAGGACCTTGAACGGTAGTTTTCGAAAAATGAATCAATCACTCAAATGCATGCTGATTCTCGTCGCTGTTTTAAGCAGCTGGTTTTTTGATGGATCGACTATTGCTACAACAGCGGAAGACGCGAACCCCGAGGCGAACTCAGACGACCATGTCTACTACTACGGCGCGTTCAATCGATTTAAGCCTGGGAAAGAGAGCGAGGCGCGAGAGTTCATCTACGACCACTTTTGGACAGTTGACAAGGTGATTGAACGGAAGCCGATCGCCTTTGATTTTGTCACCGGCCCCTGGCATCACATCGTCTTTTTCCGTCTCGAGAATGGGCTCGCTGATGCGGAATTTACAAACACCGCACAGGTACCGAAGTGGCTGAAACAGTTTGAAAAACAGGAGGGAGGTTCGGAAGCAGCGGCGAAATCACAAGCGCACTTTGACGCGATGATTGATGAAACCGTTTCAGGGGTGTTCAAGATACCCTCCGATGACGTGGAGGCAATTGAAAATGCCTACTCCTACAACTCCAAGAAAAACTTCTTTCGTGTCGTGTTCGCCAACTACAAGGCGAGTAAGGAGCCGGCTGCCACGAAGATGATCATGGAACAGTTAAGGACGGCACGGCTGAAAACCGGCCGATTGGTTGTACCACTTTTCTCTGTTGCGGGACCTTACGATCACATCGTTTTCGTTCACCTTGATCCCTCAAGCCTCGACAACATTATTGCTGACAGCCAGGACGCAGATTGGGTCAAGGCGATGGGGGGTGCAGAAAAGACGGCGAAAGCACAAAGCATCTATAGTGATTATCTCCAACAGGTTGTTCGAGAGATCGCTGTTGGTAGCTGGTACGACGGTAGGGCCGCCAAACAGTAAACACTTGCGATGACGAAAACGGAACGACGCGTTAAATGGAAGCGGCGTCTCATTTACATTCCGCGCTTGCTTGCTGCGGGCGTTACGTCACTCAAAATCGAAGGTCGACTTAAGAGTCCAGAATATGTCGCCAGCGTCACGCAGCACTATCGAGCTGCCATTGATGCAACGCTTGCAGATCGCTTTATTCAACTTTCAGATGCGCAAGCGGAAGAAATGGAATTGACGTTCTCACGAGGTTTTTCGCCCGGCCGTTTGGAAGGCTGCGACCACAAACGCTTGGTTCCTGGTCTGAGTTCTGCAAAGCGGGGTGTCAACGTTGGCGTCGTGACTCGCGTTGTTAGCGGTCGTGTGATGGTTCGCCTGCATCGCCGACTCAAGGCAGGGGAGGGGATCATGTTCGATGTGGGACTTCCCTAGAATGAACAACCGGGCGGACGCGTGTTTCAGATTTACAAACATGGGAAACGTCTGCAAGGGAATGTTGAGAGTGGGGTAGTGGAACTTCGATTTTACAATCCCGCTGAAAAATTCGGGCAACTTCAAACGGGTCAGCAGGTGTGGAAGACCGACGACCCTCAGATGCGAAGAGTATTGCAGCGTCGAGTTGACGCGAAGTTTCCACAATTCCGAATTGATGTTGCGTTTCACGCGTTGGCTCATGTTGGTACTCCGCTTCGGGTAACGGCGATGATTGGTGATGATGTGGCAGTACACGTCGCTTCGAAAGAACCGTTGGAGATTGCTCACAAGCATCCCGTCGACACGGTATTCTTTGCGACTCAACTCGGGAGGCTGGGGCGGACGCCATTTCAATGCGCTAAACTTACGGTTGACGTTCGTGATCGTCCCATGGTGCCGCTCAGTGTGATTGGGAAATTAAGGCGGTCGATTGTCGATCAACTGCAGGAGGCGTTGTCCACACCTCCAAGACGCATCATGTTCAGCAGCGATCGATTGGAGAACGTGGGAGCAACGGTTGAGTCAGTCGGAGATGCGGTGCCGCAGCCTCGGCTACACGTTGTTTGTCGTAGCCTTGAGCAGTTGGCTGCGGTCATGGATTGTGGAATCAAATGCATCACGGTCGACTTTGCGGATATTCGTCAGTATCGTGAAGCGGCAGAAATGATTCGGCAACGTGATGATTCGATCGAACTGATGTTGGCAACGCCGCGAATCCAAAAGCCTGGTGAAGACGGAGTTCTAAGTCTGCTTCGGCGCTATGCCACACACGGTGTTCTGGCTCGAAATCTCGCAGCGATTCACTATTTTCGTGACTGCGACATTCCCTTCGTGGCAGACTATAGCTTGAATGTTGCAAATCCAATTACCGCCGAAATGATCATCGACATGGGGGCGAAACGCGCTACCGCTTCGTATGATCTGAACTGCGACCAACTCCTTGATCTCGTCCGTCAGACTCCACCACAATGGCTGGAGATTGTAGTGCATCAACACGTGCCCATGTTTCACATGGAGCATTGTGTTTTTTGTGCCGTGTTGTCGCCAGGAACAAAGAAAACCAACTGTGGTCGCCCCCGTGATCATCACACGGTGCATTTGAAGAATCGAATGGCAAGCAGCATTTATTGACGGCCGACGTTGGCTGCTGGAATACGTTGTACAACGTGACACCACAGAGTGGCGCTGAATTGGTGCCGATGCTGCTGCGGCAGGGGATTCAACGGTTCCGTATTGAGCTGTTGGATTCGATGAAGCCCAAGGAGGTGCACAGAATCATCACGCTGTACGAGCAGTTATTGGCAAATCAAATCAAGGCCAAAGCGGTCTGGAATCAGCTCAAGGCCTTGAATCGGGCGGGAATCACTCGCGGTACACTGCAGTCAAGCCGCGATCCGTTGGCGATGCTGTAGTTGGCACACTGCGATTGCGCGGCGTCGATGTGGCGACAGGGCTTCACCGCGGTAGATAGTAAAAATGTCCGTCCTCGGCGCCAATCAAGAGGTCTGGAATTCCGTTACCGTTCCAGTCTGTGTAGGTTGGACTTGTCGTGTGACTGGAGAGAAAACGTTCGGCCAGAGCTCCTGCAAAAGAAAGCGTCACGCGTTTGTTCTGGTGAGCCGTTTGCCGATACCAATCGGCATTTTTCCCATTTTCCAAGAGGTCCAGTTTTCCGTCGCCGTCCCAATCCACAATCGCGAGTTTGCGCCGTCCGCTACGACCTGCGGATCCCGGGTTGAGTCTTAACGGTTGACCTTGATCGTCAACGAAGACTCGTTGCGGATGCCGCAGTCGAAGTTGGCCATTGTCTGCATATCGTTCAAACAGAGCGAGATAGCCTTCGTAGTCGAGCATGATCAAATCGTTTCGACCGTCTCCGGTCCAATCGACGACAACCGAGGTGGTACGCCACTGAGTAACAAGTTCATCGGAGGCGGGATTCCACCAAAATCACTTTGGTTTTTGGGGTGCGTCCGCCCATTGAATCCGAACCGGCTTTGCTGACGCGAGGTCGGGTTGCCCGTTCGTTCCCCGGTTTCGGTACCAAACCACACGCCCCCAGATTGAATTCACGATCAGATCGGTTTGCCCATCGTGGTCCCAATCGGCGGCAGTCAAGGTCGTATAGCCCCACTTGGCTTCACAGGGGCCCTGGATTGAACCGTTGGGACCGGCCTGGATTCGAAGGACCTTTCCGTCGGCGGTTAATCGGGTTGGAGCGGCAAACTTTGGCGACGGTAAGCCTTTGTGAGAGCCCAGGTTTTCGAAGAACTCGATGTATCCAGCAGTATTACCTGACAGAATGTCGTCGTCACCGTCTCGGTCCCAATCGACGCAGACCGGGGTCGATAAGGCGCCGCTCTTCAACAATGAGGCTTCTTGCTGGAAGTACCGCGGCTGTTCAAATCGAGGGATACCTGCCTGGTCAGTGCCCGTATTGAGGATCAGTGCCACACGTCCGTCTTCGTCGCCACAAATTAGATCGGGCCGACCGTCGTGATTCCAGTCGACGGCGGACGGTACGATCATCTGCAGGTCCATGCGAAGTTCACCGTTGCGAGTTTGCAGACGCTTGCCGCTGGCATACTTTGGCTGTTGGCGAGTGCCAACGTTTTGGAAGAATGTAAATCCATCAAGAAACTCGCCGCAAACCAGGTCCAAGTCGCGATCGCCGTCGAAGTCCGCAAAGTTTGGTGACGGCCAACCGTAGACGTCGATCGGTTTACCATTTGCGAAAAGTTTGGCTGGATCACCAAAGGTGGGTTGCGCCGCCGTGCCGATGTTTTCGATCACGTAAACAAATCCATGTAACGGGCCATTCGTCCAATGGCCTTCGGAATCATAGGCGTCATCCCACCCGTAGTCGCTCCAGTCTCCAATCCCCACAACTAGATCCTGGTCTCCATCGGCGTCAATGTCGACCATCTTCCACTGATTGGCGCGTGTCTTTTGCGATTGGCGGCCAACGAATTGATGAAAGTCTGCAGGAACGCCCAAGGCTTGAGGGAACTCCAAGCCAGATTCTTAAAACTTTGGATAAATGGCGTCTGGGGTCATGACGACAGGCCGGCCGTTGCCCCAGGAAACTTGGACGTTTCGGAGTCCACGACTAATTCGCCGCGGCGGCTTGAACACCGGGAACAACTCGTCTGGCGTGGCGGGATTTTCGAAGACGTACGTTCCGTTGTAGGGCTTGTCCGGGCACGATACGACAAGGTCCCAGTCTCCGTCGTTATCGAAAACCATGGGCAGTGGCCAAGCCCATAGGCCAACGCCCAGGTCGACTTGGCTAGCACCGTGTTGGTACTTCAGGGGCTCAAGATCGTTGGCGAATAGCAGTGCAGGCGACGCTAGTATCGCGAATAGCTGGGTGACTGTCGTCAATAACGTCACGCGGGCAATGATGGGAGAACTGACGTGGAACATCGGATGGTTGGCATGAGAATAAGAACGTTGGCGATGCGGCAACACAGCCGCGGTGTCCAAGCCTTTAGTGTAGCAAGCAACGATGCCGGGGGCACGCGGGTGTGATGCATTGTCTTGCGGTTGCTGTCGAGGTCTGGCGGGGCCCCACGAAGTCGACTTCGCAAAATGTTGTCGGTCGGGTACAACTCCGCCTGCGTCATACGGCTTGAAGGAGTAGGCCATGGTTCCATTTACAAATATCCCCTTCTTCTCCGCGTTTTTCTTGGTTCTTGTGGGGGTCTTGATTGGTAATCTTATTTGGTATCGGTTTCGGGATGAGCAAGAGCGGAGTCAGTACCAATTGCGCGTCAAGAACCGTCGCTTAACATCCGCGATCGAGCACCAAACCGCTGACATCGAACGGGTTGAATCCGAGTGGGGTGAGGCAACCGAACTGTTGTCAGACCTTAAGGCTTCGGTCCAGAGACTCCAGCACGAAAAGGATCAATGGCTTCTCGAACGCGAACGAACGGCAGTGCAACTAGCCCAGGAACGGCAGGCTCGTCAAGACCTGGAATTCTGTTTGCGAGATGAGAGCCAGAAGATTTCAATCACCGTCTCAGAGCGTGAAGCTTTGGCGGAACGTTTGTCTCAACAGGAAGGAGATTGGGAAGATCTTCAACGGCAATTTGAAAAAACGAATCAGCAGCTGTTGGGATCGAACCTGCAAGCTGAAAAGCGAACGGTTGAACGCCGTGAACTTGAGCAACGCCTGGAAGACGCATGCGCACGGCAGGAAGCTCAAGCCCAAGTGCTGTGCCAAACCCAGGATGAGTTGCAGAACATGCGGCAAGTGTTGGACGAGCAACGCGATCTGACCGAGCAACAACAGGTGATGCTACGGCAGATGGAGCTTCAGCAGGCTAATGCCGAGGCACTGCAAACCAGGGCTGAAGAAGAACTGAACCAATTGAAGCATGCGAACGTCAAACTCTTAGAATCTCGCGATCAATCGCAGCAAGCGTTGAGCGTATCCGATGGTGCATTGGCACGATCGGTGGATGAAGTGGCAATGCTGCGTTCGCAATTATTGAGTTTCGAAACGCGTCATGACGAAGTGGTCTGCGAATCGGAGGCATCGGCGAGACGCGAATGTGAACTCAAGGTACAATTGGAAGAGCTCGCAGCCCATCGCACGCGGAGCCAACAACAAGTGGTTGCGACAGAGGATCATGCGCGCCGCCTGGAAGCCGAACTTCGTGTCGAGCGAGACCGTCACCTGAGCTTGCAGCACGCCCACACACAGTTGCAAAATGCTCAAGAAGGCTGGCAACAAACCAACAGTAAGTTGGAGCATCGGTGTTCGCTGGTCTTGACCGAGGCAGGATTGAGTGAGCAAAAATGCCAGCAACGGCTGGTTGATTTGCGAACGCAGTACGGCACGTTTCTACTGCTGACATGGCACGACGCGCAACAGCGATTGTCTCACGTCTCGGCGGAAGCCAAAAAGTGGCAAGCAGATTTCGAACGGGTGAATCGACAGCGGTTGACGGTTTTGCAGCAAAGAGATGATCGAGAAATGGAGCTGAATCGGATCGAGTCGATCGAAGAACAGTTCCTTCCGCGAGGCGCCGAGTTACAGCAGTTAAGACGGGAAACCCGTGACGCACGTCATCAATTCGAGCAGGCAATGGAGGCGGAGGCAGCCACGAGAGATGTGATTAAGAGTCTGCGTGACGAACTGAATGAATGTTTGGTCGACGTGGAACATCTGCGTGAGGAAATCACTGTCCGTGATGAAGCTTTACAGGTAGAGCGTCGACGACAAGAGGCTTTGGAGGTTACGGCAGAATCGGCGGTTGTCAGCGAGCAGCAATTTGACCTCGCTGTCTTAGCGGCTCAGCGCACGGAAGAAAGTTTGGCGGCTCGTCTCATCGACCATGGCTCGGAAATTCATCGCCTTGAGCAGACCTTGGCGTATTGGGTGAGTCGGTGTAGTCACTATCAAAGACGTAGTGAGCTGGCTGAGAACTGGCTTGACGAGTTGACGTTGGAACTTGACCACCAAAAGCAATTGTCGGATCAGATGCGACGACGGCGCTTTGGCGTCCTGAACCAATCCGCCGTGGTCGAGAACATGGGGCCACTGTCATTCCGAGAGATGCGTTCCAAGGAACTCATGCGCCGTTTTCAGGATGAACAGAAGTTGAGAATTGACGCGGAGATGGGAAAAGTGTTCGACGATCCACCGCAGCGTCCCGATGACCTCACGAAAATCCCCACGATCGACGGAAGATTGCAACAATCGCTGAATAAGCTTGGCATTTACACCTATCGACAGATCGCGGGTTGGGACGCGCAAGCCATACAGATCGTCGGTGATCGTCTTCAAATCGGCAACGACAGCTGTCGAAATGACTGGGTTGGACACGCTCCTCGCTTGTCTCACGACGAGCAAAGATCGACTGCGCAGCACGGGGCGATCGCGTAGCGAGAAAGTTTCTGTTTCGGAGCAACAATGAGTAACAAGCGATTTCCGACGTGGGTTGTCCGTATGCCGACTCACGGGGCCGAACGGATCAGCGGTCAAGAAAAACCATTGGCATTTGTCCACATCAATAAGACCGCGGGGACGTCCTTGACGCAATACTTGAAAGCGCATTTTGAGTCTCCAGCGGTTGTGGCTCCACCCTGGCACGGTGACTTTGACGAGATCGGTGTCGACGACGTCACGCGGCAAATGTTCTGGGGGCATTTTACCTATGAAAGGTTCGTGAAGCGTCGTCCTGACGTGTGGTTCATCACGTTTCTGCGTGATCCCGTACAACGCGTTTTTTCTCAATATCGATCGATGCACAACCCGGCTAATCTACGGGATGGTTGGGAAAAAGTCTTGCCGAACCATGCGCGTCGCTCGATGGATTTTGCACAAGCAGCTTCGTTCGAGGAGTTTGTGATGTCCGACGATCCGTTCATCGTCGGACACATACAGAATCTCCAAACACGATTTCTATCTTCGTACCGTGATCAGAATCACCCAGAATACCTTTCCTCGGCGATCCTCAACTTGACGGAGAGTATTCTGTTTTTTGGGGTGACGGAATCTTTTCAGGATTCGATTAGTTTGTTTCGCTATCAGCTTCAGTCTTCCCGGCCTTACATCGCGGAGGAACACGACCGAAATGTTTCTCAGCCATACGATGTATCCGTAACCAGTACGGAAGTGCGGCATCGTCTTCACCAGCTTGTCGGATTCGACCAGCAGCTTTACGAGTTGGCGGTTACGGAATTTTCTCGACGTGTGCAATTCATGAAAAGGAAAACCGATATGAGTAGAACCGCAAATCGTGCCCCACGCCGCCGGCCAGTACCTGGCGAGCCCGCTGGTAACAGCTTGCAGACTTCGGACGATCGGCGGCGTAGATTTTATATAGATCGGTGGTTGTGGCCATGATGCTCAATGTTGGATGTTGAATATTGGAACGTGGTCAAATACAACCGTGAGCCCAGTATCAAACATTCGACAGCGGATGTCGAGTGCGACGATCGAGTTGAAAAAGGGGCCAACACCCCACAAATCCTGCTCATCATTTTGCCCCCATCATTCTACCAAATACGAGGACTGACTCGCTAGCGATTAAGGCCGGTTTCGATTGGGGTTAGTTCAGCATCCTCGGCACTTGCGTCGACCAAGCCTTATGAAAGAACGGTTTGCCGTCGAGCTGAATCTCGATCGTCGTTTCGTGGTGAAAATTCGCTGCGTCGCTTGTCGTCACTTCGTTCGACTCGACGCGCACTTTAAAGGGTGGCCGTTCAAAATCGTAGACGGCTCGCGCCTTCAAGACAGCCCTGGCCGGGTCCTCGGGTGAAACGGTGAAGCTCGAGTTATACGTAAGCGTTTGTCCGGCTTCGCCCTCCTTATTCTCGACTCGCGAGGGAAGATCTTGACGACCGAGTCGGAGTGTCGCGATTCCCTGCACGAGATCGTACGTCACCGATTACTCCGTCGGTGTATCGAGGTCGGCGGGGTCAGCATTCGGCAGGGGCTTCAGCTCAACCGTCGGCGGGTCATCTTCCGAGGTCGGGATTACCGGCAGGCGAATATGAGACGCATGGCCGCGATCCCGGTAGACGCGGTTCACGGACGGCTGACCGGTGGGCCAAGCATTTTGAAAGTCGGCACTCGCAATCGCCACACGGATGCGATGCCCGGGTTGAAACACGTAGGACATTGCCTTGAGCGAAACACGGAGCTCGTAGATCTTCCCGGGTTCGAACGGCTCCGGCTTGTCGTCACCGTTTCGATGCGTGGCGTTCAGGCCACCGTAGCGTACGAGCTTCGACGTTCCGTCCGGTGCGACGTCGATCAGCTTGACACGAAAGTAGGCCACTTCCGCTGTCGAGCTGACGTGAAGCACGGCCTCGGGCGTGCCTGTCACGTCGAGCGCTTCCTCCAGAGGGGGTGTCGTGAATAGAAGGCTGTAAGCCTCATCCAGCCGCTGATCGACGGGTGTCCCCCAGGGCATCAGGCCGCCTCCCCAATGCATGCCCGAAGTGACGCCGACGGCCGGATTATAGCCGTACTCGTCGTAGCAGCTCACCCCCTCGGCTGGCGCCGTGCCGAGCGACTGGCCATCGAGAACGTAAAGTGAACGATACTCGGTGCGTGCGATCGGCCACTCGCCATATGTTTGCACCAATGGTCGCACTTTCGGCCGTTATGTCTCGCGCAGGAAGATTTGAAATCACCAGCGCGAGTAGATGACGCGATTCGAGTGTTTCTAATTGCCTGATGATGTTGGTGCGTCGTCGTTTCGTCGATCGATTTCGAATCCGCGAACGTCGACTACTTGTCTTCGGAGCCAAGCGGGGGTTTTTCGACTCGCCTCATAACCTCGAGGTCGCAGGTTCGAATCCTGTCCCCGCCATTTCGGTTGGTCGCAATGTTTCGCAATCACCCGCAAACCCCGGCAATGCTGGTTTTTTTATGCGCGGTTGTTTGGTTTTGTGGCTCGATGCGGCCCAATGCGTGCACCTGCTGCGCCGCATTCTGCGCCGCTTTTGTTTCGCCCCTCACCGCAGCGGCGAAATGTTCATTCGTCGTCATTAGATAGTGCCGTATAGCGACGCTCGGGGTGTTTCCTAACCAATCTGTCACGACTTGGACGGGGTAGCGCTCGACCAGCTCCGTTTCCCGACTTGCCCGCAGGTTGTGGAACAAACGGGGCCAAGGATCTAGACCGGCGCGTCTCACGATCTTCTGGAACGTCGTCCGCAGATTAGCATTCTTCCAGCCCGCCTTGCCCATCGCCGCTTGGCGAAACCTGGCGTCCACGACGTATTCAGCCCCATCCGGGGCGAAATCGAATGCTTCGATTAGGTAGGGACGCAACTCTGCAAATAACGGAATCGTACGATGCGCCTTGCCCGCATGATGCTCTGTCTTCGGGGATTGAACAATGATCCGGCCATTTCCCCAATCCACGTCCTGCCACCGAACCGATAGCGTTTCGCTGGGCGTCCGCAGGCCACCGTAACGCGCTAGGGCAACAATTGTTCGCCAGTAATGATCGGGGCAGGCCTTTAGCACGTGGTCGATTTCTACCGGCGTGACAGATCGCTGTCGATCCTTGACTCTCGTCGCTGGCGGAATAACGCCCGACGTTTGCTTCGTTCTTTCGCGTGATACACGCACCCAGGTTTCTCAATCGCGCGCCGCCTACGGCGGCCAAGAAAAAGGGTAAAAGGTAAAAAGGGAAAAGGGTTATTTCCTCGCCCGCCTTCTTCGCCAACACAAACCGATTCCACCTAGAACGGCCCAAACGGCTAGCGAGCCGGGCTCTGGCACACTGGCGGGAGAGGAAAGACTTGCGACTCGAAAACCGA